>DUNQ01000030.1 GCA_012839325.1 Candidatus Cloacimonadota bacterium | reverse complement strand
TGGGATGATGGATATGATGATTGGCAAACCGATTGGGTGCACGATACATTCCGAATGCATTATTTAGAGCTTCCCCTCTATTTTAAAGGTGATTTTAGCATCGGCAACCTCAGCCTTCAGCCTTATATGGGACCTGAATTTAGATACCTGATCAAAGGGAGATTTGGTCGTGCAGACTCACCGGACGATGAATTCATTGTAAAAGATATGAATGAATTAAATGGATTTGACGCCGGTCTGGGCTTTGGATTAGACTTGGCATACATGGATAAATATATGCTTGGCGTTCGCTATAGCGAAGGCTTTCGAGAAATCATTATCTCGTCTTTATCTCGTACAAAATCACTACAGTTAAATCTCGGCTATAAGTTCTAAATCATTTGTTTACTATCGGGGTTGCTTCTACTATAGCAGCCCCTTTTTTTGTTATGTCTCAAAGATTGGTGTAAATTCTAATTTTCTGATTTTGGCATTTTGAGCGCATCGTGCTGATCTGTCAACGGAAGTTTGAAATGCACGTTGCTTGCTCTTGATATTGGGATATGTTGTTATCACCTTTTCGTAGAGGCGGCTTGCGCGTAGCTTAGGATAATTATCAAAACTAAAGGTGAGAAGCTAAAAAAGGTTCAGTTTGAGTAAAATCTTGACATATCTTTGCTATAATTTTGTCTTGCCATCATGAAGCAAAATAAAACAAAGAAACATAGCGCCATCGCCCTCTTTTCCGGGGGCTTGGATAGTCTATTGGTCGTGAAATATATGGAAAAGCTGGGCTATACCATCTATCCCGTGTATTTTGCCACGCCATATATGCCCGCTCAGCGCGCGCTGGAAGCCGCTCTTGATAACGGCATAAATCTCATCGTGCGCGATATTTCATCAGAGCATATAGAGATGATGGAAAGTCCCGTTTATGGCTTTGGGAAAAACCTCAATCCTTGCATCGATTGTCATGGCTTGATGTTTCGCATTGCCGGCGAGATGCTTGAAGAGCTGGGCGCGGATTTCATCATCTCCGGAGAGGTGATGGGTCAAAGGCCTATGAGCCAGCGTAAGGATGCTTTGAACATGGTTGCTAAACTAAGTGGATATAAAGACTTACTTGTAAGGCCGCTGAGTCAGAAGCTTCTGGAAGATACCCTGCCAATCACTCAGGGGTGGGTAGATAAAGATGATATGTTAGACATCAGCGGGCGGGGACGAAATAGGCAGCTTGAGCTTGCCAAAGAGCTGGGAATCAAGAACTTCCCCTCTCCGGCGGGTGGATGTTTGCTAACCGATAAAGGCTTTAGTCAAAGGATCAAAGATCTGCAATCTCACAATCAGTTTGATGAGAGGAATCTTGAATTGTTGCGCTTTGGGCGGCACTTTCGCCTTGATGATAGAGCCAAGCTCATCGTGGGCAGAAATATGGCAGAAAATGCTTCACTCTCGGAATTGTCAGAGGGTTTGATCACTCTCAAAGCCGCTGAGCATATAGGTCCCTTTGCCGTGCTTAATTCGCAGGATATCGCTGAGGATGTGCTTCGGCTCGCGCTCGATATATTTTGGTATTATCATCCAAAAGCGCCTGATGAAGGCAAAGTTTTGCTTTATCAGCCCGATGGTTCATCTCTTGAATATCAGGCTAAGAAAACGAACAGAGAAACAGTTGAAAAACATATGTTAAACATACAGAAATGAGGTAATTACATGCTTAAAATAAAACCCTTTATCTTGCTACCCAGTTATCAGACGAATACTTGGCTGGTTTATGACGATGAAACCGGCGATGCTCTATTTTTTGATCCTGCTGCGATCGGGACTGAGCCATTGGAATTCATCAAAGAACACAATCTGAAAGTGCATGCAATCGTGATTACGCACGGTCATGGCGATCACATCGGCGGGCTTGCATATTTCAAAAAGCATCTCGATGCACCTATTCTCATTCATGAGGCGGATGCGGATATGCTCACGGACAATAAGAAAAATCTCAGTGAATATATTGGGATGCCGCTGGAATTGCCGAGTGCAGATCGAAAGCTAAAGGATGGAGACACAATCACTTTTGGTGCGCATGAAGGGAAGGTCTTACACACTCCGGGGCATACCAAGGGCAGCATTGGCGTGCTCATCGATAAGTTTCTCATCTCCGGTGATACGCTTTTTGAGATGAGTATAGGGCGCACGGACTTCCCCGGCGGGAGCTATGAAGAGATTATTAACTCTATCAAAACAAAGTTTTTCACCCTCGATGAGGATACGATTGTCTATCCCGGACATGGGCCGCGAACCTCTATCGGCATGGAAAAGCTCAATAATCCTTTTGTGAGGTAATGATGATAGATTTTCTTGAAAACAAGCCCATCGAAAATTGGGATGTGCGTGCTTTCATCGATCAGTGTTTGGCGTGGATCAAAGAGACGGTTGGAGAAAGTAGTGTAATCCTGGGGCTCAGCGGCGGAGTGGATAGCTCTGTGGCGGCTGCGCTCATCTATGAAGCGATAGGCTCGCGACTTATCCCCATATTCGTGGATAACGGAGTGATGCGCTACAAAGAGGCTGAGCGCGTGAAAGAGATGTTTGCAGGCTATCCTGAGCTCAATATCAATTTTGTGGATGCGGCGGAGCTCTTTTTGGGCAGATTGGCGGGCGTAAGTGATCCTGAGGCAAAGCGTAAGATCATCGGCACGTCCTTCATTGAGGTCTTTGATTCTGAGGCGAAAAAGCATGATGATGCGGCGTTTCTGGCTCAGGGAACGCTCTATCCGGATGTTGCGGAAAGCATCACTGCGGATGGTAAAACGCTCAGTGTGAAAAGTCATCATAATGTGGGCGGCTTGCCGGAAAAGATGAATTTGAAGCTTTTGGAACCCTTCCGCAGGCTGTATAAATATCAGGTGCGTGAGATTGGAAGAGAGCTGGGCATGTCGCCGCGTTTGGTGGATAGACATCCCTTCCCCGGTCCCGGGCTGGCTGTGCGCATACTCGGTGCTGTGGATAAGAATCAGGTTAAAATCCTGCAGGAAGCTGATGAGATATTCATAGATGAGCTTTATAAATGGGATTTATATAAGGAAACTTGGCAGGCTTTCGCTGTGCTCTTGCCTCTGCAAAGCGTTGGCGTGGAAGATAGTAAGCGCACTTATAAACAGGTTTGTGCCCTGCGCGCGGTCAATAGTTCTGATGGCATGATCGCAAAGGTGAGCGAGCTGCCGCTGGACTTTCTCTTGCATGTGTCACAGCGTATCAGCAATGAAGTTTCAGGCATCTCGCGCGTGGTTTTTGATATCAGTTCGAAGCCGCCGGCTACTATTGAATGGGAATAATATACTCTTTTAATTCACTGCTTTGATAATAATCTGCCCGGGCTATTGTTCCGGGCTTTTTTATTGTTTTGCGATTCCAGCTATTTTTCGCATTATTTTCATGAAAATTTCCCATCAAGTTTACATAACATTTTCTGACTCAAAAAAATCTTCAACTTTTTCTCATCCTTGGAAGGTATGTATATTCAAGCTTTTATGTGCTGTTTAAAAAACTGACTATTTTCAATCTGAAAAATAAATCGCGTTTTTGGTCATAATTTCCGGTTTTGGGCTCCTATATAAAAGTAGAGGGTTGTTCTCAGTCAAGAATAGATGGTGAGAACAGCCAATTCTCTATAGTTCTTTTATAAGCGTATAGTTGTGTTATTTGTGAAATTATTAAGGCTAAGTGTTAGTGTGGAAGCCACCGGGCGAAGCTGTGTCCGCCTCATGCGCTGCTCTTATGGGCTTTTGAGTAAGAAGGCGCATCAGCGAGACACAATAAAAAAGCCCCTCCGCAATCAACAATCACGGAGGGGCGATTTATCAGATTTGATTATCTTTACTTTAAGAGTCCCATGATTGTGTCATAAACAAGCTTGGGAGCCACGTTAAAGGAATAGTCTATCTCAAGTCTCTCGGTGAATTTGTGTGCATCCTTGCCAAAGGGGCCGATGTTTACCACGGGGAGGTTGAGCTTCTGCATCTCTGCCAGGGGCAGGTCATATTTCTTGCCATAGCCGGGCATGTTGTCCATCAGGGATTCCACTGCACCCTCTTCACGCGGGGCGGCGGCATAGCTGAGGTCAGAAATGTAAGGATAGAACTTTTTGACTTGGACGTCATACTTGCTCGTATTGCCTTTCATGACAGCTTCAACGGTGTCCATGAGTTTCTTCTCGAGGTCGGTCTCGCCTTTCACATAGATGTGAGGGTAGTAAGGCGGTGAGTAATATGCCACAACGACGGGGTTGCCGTCAGACCAAAGTTCGTGCAATCTTTCCACCATCTTCAGTGAATAGATGCGGTCGTCGATGTTGATGTCTTCGAGGAGCTTGTCGCTGAGATCGTCCATGATCTTGTCGAGTTCGTCGCCCATTTCGGCTTTGACCTTTTCATAGAGCTCGGCATAGGTGAGCACGCGTGCTTCCCAAGGAAGTTTCTCATAGGGGAAGTTGTTGCTTTCGCTGTATTTCTTGTGCTCTTCCTGCAAGCGGTCGATCACTTTCTGGAATGCTTTTTCTGCGCCCTTCACTACCTTGTCCATCATCTGATCAGGGGTGCTGCTGTGGGTGCTGAAGTTAAAATAGAGGTAGCTGGCGCGGTTTGTTTGCACAGAGTATTCCGGCTTGAGATCTTGCTGACGCAGGGAGATAGGCGGAACGGTTACTTCGCCTTCTGCTTCGTCGCAATATTCAAAGTTGAAGTTCATCTCTTCCGTGATGGCAGAGGAAATGTGGTTAGAGTCTATGCCCTTGAAAGGATCGCCGGCATGGGCTTCAGCGCCGATAACGTAGAAGCTCGGCATGAGTTTGCCCACTGTTCCAACGTAGATATAGCGGGTGTTATCGCCTTCAAAGCGAGGTGCGCTATAGTCTGTGTCGATCACAGCGAGATATTCAAAGCCTTCTCTTTCCTGAATCTTGATGAGCTCTTCAACCACGGAGAGCATGCCTTTGGAGCCGCCTTCTTCATCACAAACTGCTGCCATGATGAGGTTGCCTTCAAAGTTTTCCACATCTTCGGAAAGCATTTCAACAATGCTCATGAGTGTGGAAGTTCCGCTCTTCATGTCGAACATGCCGCGACCGAAATAGTATTCACCACTTTCGAGGTCTTTACGCACATCTTCGGGAAGGGTGACGTTGCGGAGTTTTTCGATAAGCTGATCAGGCTTTGTGGCAAATTCTGCGTTCACGCCGTAGTCGGAAACGCCGACGGTATCAGTGTGTCCGATGAGAACAAGGGTCTTGTCGCTCTTGGCTTTCTCGCCTTTGAGAACGGCAACAACAGACTTTCTATTTAGGGGTTCATCATCCTTTGCCATTACATACATAAGGTTTTCGGGATGCTTTTTGAAGTATTCCATCTCGGTGAATTTCTCATACACCTTCTCGGAAACAATATTTTCGTCACTGGAACCAACAACGCTTTGGATGTCCACGAGTTCCAATGTAAGTTTTTCAATTTTCTTTGCTAATGCTTCAAACATTACATTCTCCATATATTTATTTAAAAACTACTAAAAGGGTCTGAACTTACAAGTTTTAGAGCGCGGCTTTTCAAGTCAAGCTTTTTCATGGCTTAAGGATCCTGTTTACAGGATGAAGCCTGCTCCCAAAAGCATTTCGCCATCATAGAGGGCTAAGATCTGCCCCGGAGTGATCGCTGAAACGGGCTCATCAAAGCGCACTTTCCAGAGTATATCTTCTTTGATTATAGTGCAAGAGACGGGCTCTTGTGCAAGGCGAACTTTTGCTTCACAGCGCAGCTCAGCGGTGGGTTCCGGGATGGATACCCAGTTCATGTTCACAGCCAGAAGTTCGTCCTTGTAAAGATCTTCCTCTTTGCCTATCACCACCTTGTTTTCTCTGTGGTTGAGCGAGATTACATAGCGCGGGCTATCGAAGCCGGCTAAGCCGAGTCCCTTCCTCTGCCCTATCGTGTAATGGATAAGGCCTTTGTGCTTGCCCAAGATATTGCCACGGCTGTCCACAAAATCACCGGGTGCAAAGTTGGCATTCCTAAAAAGAGGTAGCATGTTGTTTGATTCTAAGAAGTCCTGGCTCTCCTTTTTCTTGATGAGGTACTCAAAGCCGCGAGTGCGGGCAAACTCTCTGATATCATCCTTTTGCATGCCTCCGAGGGGAAAGAGTGAGCTTGCTATTTGCTCCTGCGTAAGAAAGCTGAGAAAGTAGGATTGATCCTTTCTTTTGTCGGCTGCTTGAAAGAGTTGCCATCTGTTTAATTCCTCTGAATATGAGGCTTGAGCATAGTGTCCGGTTGCGAAATAGTCGAAGTTCAGTCCGAGCTCGCGCGCCTTTGTGATCAGCGCACCAAACTTGATCTGCTGGTTGCACATCACGCATGGATTGGGGGTCTTGCCCAGTGCATAAGTTGAGGTAAAATAGTCAAGAACATCCACCTTGAATTCATCATCAAGGCGGATAATATGATGCTCAATTCCTAGCTTCTTAGCTGCGCGTTCAGCCGAAATGAGAGCATCGGGCTCGGAAGGACCAAAGCAGCCTCTCTTATCGCGTGTGAGTATGCCGCTCTCCGGGTTCCATTTCGCCATCGTGATGCCAATCACGTCATAGCCCTGCTCTTTGAGCAAGATGGCGGCGATGGTGCTGTCTACTCCTCCGCTGAGGCCGAGGGCGACCCTCATCCATGCACCTCGAAGAAGCTTTCCAATCTGAGTATGGTTCTGGAGTCAAGCTCTTCCGGCATCTCCCCCTCAAGATTCAGGAAAGGCAGTTTGAGATGTTTCTTAAAGAGGAGATGATCTATCTGTAGATGGCAAAAAGACTGTGTGTAGCCTATGATTGCGTCGAGTTTGCGCTTCTTGATTTGTTCTTTGATGTCTGCCATGCGCTCGTTCACGCTGTAAGGGTAAGTATAGACAAGATATTGCATTACGAGGTCTTTCTCGAGGTGAGGCATGGCAAATTGGCGTTGCACCTCGTTGAAGATCACCTCTCCGCCCAGCTCTGAGATGCTTTCATACAGATTGCGGAAGATGGGCGGTACTCCCACGAAGCCCAGCCTGATCTGAACGGGGAAGGGTTCGCGTTGTCTTGCTTCGCGCAGGAACTCATCCAATTCTTTCTCATATTTATCGGGATCGCCCTGGAAGTCTGAGGAATTGACCAGCCAGATATGGTTCTCGGCACCGGTGACTTTGTGCTCTTCATAGCTGAGTCTATCGAGTTCGATGAGCTTGACTCTGATCTCGTCGAGTCGCACTTTTGCCTCTTGGCTCATGGCACGTGTGACGCCGTAATACTCCTCCAGTTTGGAAATCTCTCTATTGAGATCGTCATAATCGCGAGAGGCAGGAAAGCCAAATGGATAGGTGGAAAGCCCTTCTTCTTTGATCATTTCCAAGAGCGAGGAGGCATTTGAGCAGTCGCCTTCTACAATGCCGATAACTTCATCGAGATTGGATGCTAAACTGGCGGAGAAATTGCCTTTGATCCATGAGCACAGACTGCGCGGGAAACCCTTGAGTTCCGCATCGTGTATGTGTTTTGATGAATCCTGCGTGAGGAATATATTGTTCAAATCAATAGGGAAATGTCCCGCCGCGTAGAGCACTTCTACGGGCAGCGAGGTCGTGAATCCAATTCTTTTCTTATTCATCGCAGGCAAGCTCCAAATATTCATCTTCTTTATTATTTATCTTTTGTTTTAGTTCAATCATTTCTTTTTCGATCTTAGTTTCTTCGGCTTTGAGCTGCATCAGAGCCTCCTGATTGCTATAGATCGCTGAGTTTGAGAATGAGTCGTGTATCTCACTCAGCCGTGCTTTCAGCGTGGCTTTCTGCCTGAGGAACTCGTCGATCTCATCCTGTATCATCTTGAGCGAGAGAGGATTGACCCGCCGCTGTCTTTTGCGCGGCTTGGGCACATCCTTTTTCACCTCAGGCTCCATGAAGGCAAGCTGCATGATCTCGTCAAGCTCCAAATCACATTCTTTCACGGTGGTATAGATCGTATTGCTTTCATCAATCAGCTTCCGGAACATCCAGTATTTGTTTGCGAGCGTTCGGATGAAATGTCGATCATGCGAGACAAAGATGATGCTGCCATCATATTCTTGCAAAGCTTCTAAGAGCGCATCCCGCATAGGTATATCGAGATGGTTTGTCGGTTCGTCAAGGATGAGCATATTGGGTCTTTGATGTATCATCTCGGCGAGATAAAGTCTGCTTCTCTCGCCGCCGGAGAGCACGGAAACCTTCTTATCAACATCGTCTCCGCGGAATGAAAAGCGTGCAAGCCAGCTTAGGACATAGCCTTTGGGCTCGCCGGGAACAAGCCGCCAGATCGTCTCTAAGACAGTGAGCGACTCATCCAAATAGTTCTGATGCTGATCAAAATAACCGATATCCATGGAGGCTCCACTCTTGAAGCTACCGCTGCTGATCTCGTGCTTTTCCATCAGGATTCTGAGCAGCGTAGTCTTGCCGCAGCCGTTCATGCCGATCAGCGCTATCCTATCACCGCGGAAGGCAGATAGGTCAACATCTCGTGCCAATTCGCGCACACCTTCTATGCCGAAAGAGGCATCTTTGAGCGCAAAGAGATCATTCCCGCTGCGCCTACTCTCCCCTAAGCGCAAGTTCGCAGTCTCCAACCTTTTCACGCGCTCGACGGGCTCCATTCTATCCAAGATCTTTTGCCGCGCCTGAGCCTGTTTCGTCTTCTGCCCGGCAATGTTCCGACGAATAAAGTCTTCAGTCTCAGCGATGAATTTCTCCTGCCGTTTTGCCTCTCTTTCACGTGTGAGCCTCGCTATCTTTGCAGCCTCATAATACGAAGTAAAATTACCCCTCGTGATGGTAAGCAAAGAGTCTTCAAGAGCATATATACTGCGCGCGATGCCATCGAGAAACTCCCTATCATGCGAAACAATGAGATAGGGTTTATCACTCGAATTAAGAAAGCTTTCCAGCCATGATATCATCGCGATATCGAGATGGTTGGTAGGCTCGTCAAGGATGAGGAGATCATACTCTGAAAGCAGGATGTGAGCAAGACTGATGCGCGTGCGCTCACCTCCGCTGAAATCGGCAAGTCTCTTCTCCCACTCACCTTCGTCAAAGCCCAGCGAGCTAAGCACAAACTTGATCCTATTTGCATGCTCGAATGCACCGATTGCATCCATCTCTGCAATTACTTTATCAAGCTCTTCAGCCGTCTTTTCATCGTGTTTATCATCAAGAGAAGCAGAGAGCTCTTGCATGCTGCGATTGAGCTGAATGATATCAGGACGCGCCTCCGAAACATAATCAATGAGCTTTTTATGCAGCTTGAGCGCAGGATTTTGCTCCAAATATGCAATACGCAGGTTTCGAGCGCGCACCACCCTGCCGAGACTGGGCGTCATCTCACCCAGCATCAAACGGATAAGCGTGCTTTTACCGCTGCCATTTGCGCCGATCAGCCCGATCTTACTATTATGCTCAATCGTGCAATTGACGCCGCGCAGAACATAATCTCCGGCAAATTCCATGCCCAGATCAAGACACTGAATCAAGCTCATCTCTCAAAACCCATCACATTTCATCAAGGCAAAGAAAGCCCCCAGTTTCCTGAGGGCATTTTTTTTGTCTTTTTTTTGTGCCAAATGTATCTATTAATACATTCCACCCATTCCACCCATGCCGGGATTTGGCATTGGCATAGGAGCTTCGGGTTCGGGAATGTCTGTGATTATGCATTCTGTGGTGAGGAAGAGTCCGGAGATCGAGGATGCATTCTGCACGGCACTGCGAACCACTTTAGCGGGATCGATGATACCGGCTTTGATGAGGTCTTCATACTTACCATTAGCGGCGTTGAAGCCCATGTGAATGTCTTTGTATCCTTTGATCTTTTCCACTACTACTGCGCCCTCTTCACCGGAGTTTGCAGCGATCTGATAGAGCGGTTTTTCCAAGGCTTTGGCGAGGATTTCCACTGCCATCTTCTCTTCGCCTGTGAGTCCTTTGAGTCCTTTCAGAGACTTTGCAGCCTGGATGAGCGTCACACCGCCGCCGGGAACGATTCCCTCTTCTACGGCTGCACGAGTTGCATGCAGAGCGTCATCAACGCGAGCTTTCTTCTCTTTCATCTCGGTCTCGGTTGCGGCACCGATGCGAAGAACGGCAACACCGCTGGAAAGCTTGGCAAGACGTTCTTGCAGCTTTTCTTTGTCATAATCCGAGGTGGTCTCTTCGATCTGAGCTTTGATCTGCTTCACTCTGCCGGCTACATCATCGCTTGAACCTGCACCTTCACGAATGGTGGTGTTTTCTTTGTCGATGATAACCTTTTTGGCGGTTCCGAGATCAGCCATGGTTGCGCTTTCAAGCTTGCGCCCCATCTCTTCACTGATCAGGGTTGCACCGGTGAGGATAGCGATGTCTTCCATCATTGCTTTGCGTCTGTCGCCAAATCCGGGAGCTTTCACGGCAGCGATATTGAGAACGCCGCGCAGCTTGTTCACAACGAGGGTTGCAAGCGCTTCGCCTTCGATATCTTCAGCGATAATAAGCAGAGGCTTACCGGTCTGAGCGATTTCCTGAAGAATGGTAAGCAGGTCTTTCATGACGCTGATCTTCTTGTCATAGAGCAAGATAAAAGGTTCGTCGAGCTCGGTGACCATCTTTTCGGTATCGGTTACGAAATAGGGAGAGAGATAGCCGCGATCAAACTGCATGCCTTCTACTTTCTCCAAAACGGTCTCGATTGATTTTGCTTCTTCGATATTTATAATGCCTTCTTGTCCAACGCTTTCCATGGCTTCAGCGATGAGCTTTCCGATCTCGGGATCGTTATTTGCGCTGATAGCTGCGATCTGAGCGATCTCTGCGTTGCTCTTGATGGCTTTTGAATATTCTTGAATGCGATCGATGACAACCTTGGTCGCCTTCTCAAGTCCGCGCTTGAGATAGATGGGATTCACGCCTGCGGTGACGTGCTTCAGGCCTTCTTCGATGATGGCTTGAGCGAGGATGGTCGCCGTGGTGGTGCCGTCGCCGGCGTTGTCATGTGTCTTTTCTGCAACTTCTTTGCAAAGCTGTGCGCCCATATTCTCAAAAGGCTCTTCCAGCTCGATTTCTTTAGCAATGGTCACGCCGTCATTGGTGATCAGCGGTGAACCAAATTGTTTGTCTAATACAACGTTTCTGCCCTTGGGTCCAAGGGTAATCTTAACGGCATCAGCCAGTTTGTCCACACCCGTCTTCAGCGAAGTGCGAGCGTCGTGTGCATACTGCATTTGTTTTGCCATTTTGTATTCCTCCATATTAATCATAATATTAAATCATTTTAGCAGTCTTTGATTCTGAGTGCTAATCTTATTATAACCCGATTCCTGTCAAGTGCAAATTGTTTTTTTGTCCTTTTGTGAGGTTTTGACAAAGAAATCTGCAGCTTAATGAGAAAACACAATGATTCACAGACAATTGAAAGTAGCAATCTATACTTCGGATTGATCGGGAATCAATGATCTGTTATAAAGACAGCATAAGAACACTATGATCGATTCACAAGGGAATGATACAGCTTCGCCCCGTGGCTTCCACGTTTACGTTTTGCCCTTTGTTTTCACTTTTTTTCACAACTATACACTTATAAAAGAACTATGTTTTCCACTCGTGATCGTACGCGGCGAAGACTATGATCATTTATTGTCGCGAACAATAAGACTCAAGACCTTCCGCCAACCACGAACGAAAAGCGAGGAATGCATTCTCATTTTACTGAGAAGACCCTCTACTATTATATAGGAGCCCAAAAGTGAAAATTATGGCCAAAATCGCAAACTATTTTTTTAGGGGTATCGTAAGTGATTGATAAATGAAGCCTGAAATAATTTCGACCTCAAAAATGTTATGTAAACTTGTGGGAGAAATATCTCAATTTGTATTATTAAATCTAATATTGGATAGCCATATCTTTTATTTAATCGAAAAAACACTTAAGCTCATCTGAACAGCTAAATACAAGCAATGTAATTTTTGATTGACAAAATATCAACAGACTGTCAGCTTAACACATTGCTAAATTAGGAGGTATAATGGCTTATTATCAAATGCGGGACAGCAAGCTATTGGACACAAACAACAGACTAATCGCAGAGATTCGCGGCAATGAGATACTGGATGAGAACTTTCGTAAGATTGCCGAAATCAGGGACAATGAGATATATGATAGAAACTTTCGCAAAATAGCCGAAGTAAGGGGCGATGATGTGCTTGATAGTTCTTTTCGCAAGATCGCCTCCTTGAGGGATATACGTAGCTCCATCGATGGCGGCATTGGCGGGGTTTCGCTTGCGGCATTATGGTTGTTTTTTATTAGATAAATTCGCAATATTAAGTTTAATGTTTTAGAACGTTTTCTCAGGAAATGTTCCCACGCTTTAGAAAGTTTTGATTAAGCTACTGAACAAGAAACAGAGCTTCTATCAGAACACATCTATCATCCTCATCCCCATATGCTAATTTGTGCTTGACAAAGCGGATGAAATTGAATTCGCTGAATCCATTGCTTAAAGACATAAATTGTGGAGCTTGCCTTTTCCACATTTGTCTCACAACAGCTTAATTTATTTGATGTTAGGGTGACATGGTAGGAGTATTTTTTCCGAAGATCACCATTTAAGATTTTAAAATATTAATAGATGAAGACTTATCGGAAGCGAAGTTTGAGGTATGTTAGTTCAAAAGATAGAAGAGAAAATAGAGCAAGACTCCATTATTTTGGAACTTAGGAAATCATTGAAAAGTTTTCCTCATCCGAACAAAGTGTATTTAGTGGGCGGCGTATTAAGGGACTATGCTTTGTCTGCAAAAAATCATGACTATGACATAGTTGTGGAAACACCTCAAGGTAATGAATCATTAGCAAAGCATTTGTATGATCTCGGCATATCGTCCAAGCCTCATAAATTCAAAAATCACAATATTATCAGCTGCAAAATTAAAGGCGCTCAATTGCAGATAAGCACTACCCAAACAGATCATAACAGAACAAATGTTGAAGATAATTATGGCGACCTTCATTCAGACGCTTTTAGCAGAGATTTTACCATTAATTCCCTTTATTTACGCATAAGTGATCTTACTTTGATAGACCCCACTCAGTTAGCAATTGAAGATTTAAATGCAAAGATACTAAGAAGTGCATACGATACCGAAAAATGCATCATGGACGATCCTCTCAGGATATTACGCGCTATTCGCTTTAGCTTGAATTTTGATCTTACAATAGACAGATATTTTGCAGAACAAATGCATAAGAAAAGCATGCTCTTAAAGGAGCTTCACATCAAACGTATTTCCCAGGAGACGATTGCAATACTAAGACTTTCTCTTAACCGGGGACTAAAACAATTCATCCATTTTGGTGTGCTACACCACCTCTCACCCACGTTAAATCACACAATAAGCCGAGCATTATCCACCATACCGCCCTATGATTTACCCCAAAACACAAACGACGATGAAGCAGATATTTTGCTCTCACTGTATATATTGTGGGTCTATCTACATCACCAAAAGCACCCTGATTATTCAAACACAAATAGTATTGATGAAACAATAGAATCCTTATTGAGCGAACTATCTCGTATCATGATTATTAGGCGCAAAGCCCAATCAAGACTAAAAACATTGATTAAATCAGTTTTCTATTTATTCACTGACCAGGCCAACAGCTTAAGCGACCTAAGCTTACGATATATGATTTGGGGCATAGGCGATGATTGGCGATATCTTAGCCACTATCTAAAATGGACTAAAGATTCATCACAAGAACCATTGCGTTACAGACTTCTCATAGAAAAGATAGATCAAACTGCACATAGTTTAAACAAAACAACTTTCCCCTTGGATGGTAATCAAATATTAGAGCATGTGCAAATCCATGAAAGACCCAAAATTGCATCCTATCTGTTTCTATTACGTTTAAAATGGCTAACTGACCCAAGTCAAGACTCCACTGCTCTTCTAAATCATCTTAATTTTCTTAAAGAACATGAAGCTGAGCAATCCATTTGTGAAAAGACCTTTGTTTATCAAAAGAACTTAAACTGGTTGTGGCATTGGGCTGATTGGCATGACAAGGAATGGATTTAAAAAATGAGACGGAGGAAGCTTACCGGAACACTCTTGATCATCAATAAAGAAAAACACTTAGCCAAGATTCTCTTGCCCCGTGGTGATGAAACCGGTATCATCAAAGTTCCTAAAAGCTATGAAACCGGCGACATTATAGAATTCAACACCATGCACATCGCCAAGCAGAAGAAAATCAATATAATCTCTGCTACAAGTCCCCACAAATACTTTGGAAGGATATTGTTTGATCGAAAGACAAGAGACATGATCCCGAGAATAATATGCACTTATCCATCACCATCCGGGTTACTTGCATACAATAAAAACATTGAAGACTTAGCAGCCATAGATCATTTAGGAAATGTAGAATTTGAGATATTTAAAAACAAAAACGGAAGAACTACGGCTATAGAATTAAAACCACCAAAACCTGCAGACCTATATAAATGCTACAAGCCAAAACATGCTCACATTAATAAACTTGATGCTGTTCCCGGCTATGTTTCCCACATTTTCAAAGATGAAATAGAGATAACCATCGGGGACAAACAACACACAATATTTTCATCAGTATTCAGCAAGATCCATAAAGCTTCAATCAAGCTCGGAGACATTGTTTCTTGCCAAAACTTCAATAGAAACATAAAAGTCCTGCCCGAAGAATCAAATGATTTATTTCAGGTGATCTTAGCTAACAATCCAAACAGAGAGAAATCTCTACTGCACGGAAAAATTGATTTTTATCGTAAAGAAAAAAAGTTTGGCTTCATTGTATCTGATCAAGAAAAATACTACTTCCATATCAGCGATTATCTAAAATCCTACCATGAATACCCTTCGAGAAATAAAGAAGTAAGATTCCATAAACCAAACCGTGCAGTAAATAGACACAAGCCAAATCAATTGCCTACGATAAAACAATTTGAACAAACACCAATAGTCTCAGACAGCAGTAAATTCAGCGATTTCGTGTTCCCTCAAAAAGACGAGATTTACCGTGTATATCTTACAAGAGATTCCGCTGTAAAAGAGATACAGCGCAGTAAACCCGAAGAGCTGCCCTATGCAATAGACATGACAAATGATTGGAACCTGCCTGCAATCTATAAACTGCCGGCGTTAGAGACCATTATACGCCACAAATTCAGCAATCAAAAACACAAAACCAAAGACTTCGAGAAACAATATCTCAACATATTAAAGAACGTAATCAGTAAACATATTGCAAAAGAAGAGTTTGACATCGCCTTGCAATATGAATATATCCTTCAAAACATAGAGTATGATCCCCGGCGACTTAAAATATATTCACAGATGAGTAGCTGGATTAAACCAATTCCTCCCATAGACAATATTCAAGATATCAACAGCTTGACCAAGATGTGGAATATCCCGGAAAAAGAGATGGAGCCCATCCTTACAAATACTTTACCAAGCGGCACTTGGCATGTGGACTTATCCACTCCAAAAGTTGCTATTAAGGAATACAATTATAAACAAAATTGGAAAGTAATGCTGGATGATGATATCCAAGAGAGCCTAATAAACAATACAGATAATTCATATTATAATATAAACATAAGAGGCAACAATGAATGAGACAATTACAAAAATAGTTAACGCTATAAGAGCCCGAGACAGTTTAATTTTTATCGAAACTCAAGAAGAAGACGAAGCGATTCGTGAGTTGCAAGCAATTGCTCATAGCATGGAAGTAAGCCTTATTGGCTGGGATGCAGTGGATCATTACAAAGACCTTGGCATCAAAGGCGGCAGAAAAGCCATGCAACAATCCGGCCAAGTCAGTTCCCTGGCAAGTATGCTAAATGAAATATCAAACTATCCTTCAGATGCAATTTTTGTATTACGTGATGTGAATCACTTTATACATGAGCGCATGCCGCCCCCTGAATTAGCTTCCACGATCAGAAACTTCAAAATCCTAAAGCAAAAACTCAGAAGTACGGGAAAAACTGTCATTATCTTAGGTACCAATTACAACTTACCCCATGAACTTGAAGATGATTTTCTGCTTATCAACAGACCTCGTCCAAATAAAGACCAGCTCAAACAAATCTTGCTGTCTTTCGTAGCAGCCCAACACTGGGAAGACTGCCTCAGCACCGATGAAAGAATCCGCGATCTCATCATCGATGCCGCATTAGGGCTCACGGCAGATCAAGCCAGAAGCTCCTTTGCCAAAGCTGTGATAGACAGCGGCAGCCTTGATGAAAATGCAATTCCTTTTTTATTAGACCAAAAGAAGCAGATTATCCAACGCAACGATCTCCTTGAATATTATGACAACGACATCACAACTGATTCCATTGGCGGACTCGACATATTAAAAGATTGGCTAAATAAGCGTAAACTTACTTTTAGCGCGGAAGCCCGGGCTTTAGGCATCTTAGAACCCAAAGGACTCATGATATTCGGAGTTCCCGGCAGCGGAAAATCTTTAACCGCCAAAGCAGCAGCCGCAATCTGGCAAATGCCGCTCCTTCGCTTTGATATAGGCAGGGTTTTCGGTCAGTTCGTAGGTCAATCCGAAAACAATATGCGTGATGCACTCAGTATAGCCGAAGCCATCTCTCCTTGCGTTTTATGGATAGACGAGATCGAAAAAGGCTTTGCCGGCGCAGGAGGAGGACACGAAACCACCGTACGCGTCTTAGGCAGCTTCCTCACCTGGATGCAAGAAAAAAAGAGCACCGTCATCGTGATTGCCACGGCAAACGATATCACAAAGCTCCCCGATGAATTCATACGTAAAGGCAGATTTGACGAAATGTTTTTCGTAAGTATTCCAAACAATGCCGAACGTCGTGAAATCATTAACATCCAAATGTTAAAACACAAGTTAGACCCTCAAGATTTTGATATTGAAAGATTAGTTCAAGATACGAGCAATCGCACTGGCGCAGAAATTGAACAAGCAATCATGGATGCCAAAATCAATGCATTCTACGAAAACCGCAAACCAACCACCAATGATATCTACAACGTAATTGCGTCCGTCACCCCCATCTATAGTAGCTTCCAACAAAAACTAAATGACCCCGCATATCAAAATATCATCAGATCTGCCAAGCCGGCATCACCGGAAGAAGATAAATGCTAAGGAGGCAACATGCAATATTTTTTTGATGAATCAGGCAATTGGAAAGGCAGAGAGAGAAAACGCCTTGTATTGGGCGGCTTACAATTTATGGAAGCTAACACCAGGCAAAGATTGAGCACAGAATTTAAAATACTAAAAACAAAGCACAATCTCAGCTATTTGCATGCAAATGAAATGAACCCCTCTGCAAAGGAAGAATGTTACCAAATCATTGCAAAATATCTTGAACGCGATGCTCAGGCGCTCATTCACATATATTCACCAAAAATCCTCAGAGAAAACACCCGCAGTTCTTATGACATGATATATATGGAAAAAGCTGCGGAAATAGTCAGCATGATGATATTTGGAGATTCCAAACCTAAAATATATTTCGATATGAGTTTCCATAGCGCATACCCAAACAACGTCATCAGTAATCTCAGGAAAAAGAAACCTCGCCACTTCAAGCGCGTTATAAACACACACACACTTTTAAAAAAACAAGAAGCATCACAACTTGAATACATTCAAAAAAGACTTAAAAAAGTAAAGAAGAACAACTCTGTTTTACCCAAATTCTTAGAAGTTCTTGAAAGTAATCCAAAACAAGCAATTTCTGCCTATCTTTTCAGTGAATTGATTCTCCAAGTTGAAAGCAAAGACAGAGATAGGGAGCTATTTCGCGCCGCAATAATAAACAATCTTAAAAACTATAACGAAAGCCTCGCCTCATCTGCCATCATCCCCGAAATTGAGGTCAATTTTGTAAGCAAAGAACAAAACAATGCCGGAGTAGAAATGATTGATATAATAAACAACTTAGTATATCACAATGGCTTGCGCCCTCATCACAACTCCAGCGAGGCAACAATAAAGATATATCAAAATCTCAAAATTAATGAGGTGACACGATGAAGACCATGATCAACGCCAAGAGCTTTAATGGTTCACCCATAAAATGCAAGGTAGAGCTAAATGTTTTGAAGCTATCCTTTTCCGATAGATATTCAAATGAAATAAATCCCCTGTCAAAACAGGTTTGTTCTCAAGCAAGCTTTCTTCTCTTGGATAAGCTAAGCAAAACCTTTGAGGATATGCAAATATCTGATCTCAGTTTTGTAGTGGTTTCTAAGGATCTTGAGCAAATCTCCCTTCTGAGAATCACTCCTGATGCGGATAGCCTCTCTTTTGCCATATACGAAGCCTTACTCGCTTTCATTGCCACAGAGATAGGCTACCGTAATGATATGGAGGAAACTCCTCTTACATATATAGAAAAAAACAAAGCTGGCTTCTTCTCCGCTTTCTTTGAAGAACGCAAGCAAGAGATATCCAATAGTTCATTGATAAGAGCCTATGAGCTCTTTCGCAGCAGAGACTACATAGAAGCCCTGAATCTCACAATCTCGGTTTATGCAGCACTCGACAACGCTTTTGATATCCAAGAGGCAGATTATCTTATCTTCATCCTCAAACTCAAAAGCCAGTCCATCAATGACGAAGCCCTTAATGCAGAATTCCAATCAAAAACAGAAGAGCTGAAAGAGCGTCCCGACCTCGCGAAACGCTACTGTTTTGCCTACATCAATTATTGGGAAGACAAAAGAGATTTCAGCATGCCCCGCAAGCTCATCCGCCGCTTTACAGACCAATATCCCCTATCTGTTTTAAGCCCGGAAGAGCGCTTTACCTACCACCATCTTAGTGGCAGAGCCGAATATCAAAGAGGAGACTTTTTGGCAGCATTAGAGCAATTTTCAAAAGCCATGAGCAATTTGGAGCCTACCAACGAAGAAAGCTATGCCAAGATTCTAAATAGCAGTGTAAATTGTTTTACTGATAATCTGTTTTTCGAAGAAGCGGAAGCACTGGTAAACAAAGCAAAAGAGATTCGCGAGCGACTCATGCTTCCGGAAAGCTTTGAAACCATTAGCTGCCTTGCCGGCATCAAGGCAAAATCCACCAAATATCAAGAAGCTTACGATATTCTAAAATCGATCATACCCGAAGTAGAGAAATATCAACTCACCCCTTCAGATGAAAATCGTTTTAATAACTATCTTGCCAAAAACGCAATAGACCTTGAACTCTATGACGAAGCCGAAGAGCATCTCAAAGCCGCCGAAAGCTTCGGAGACCTAAAAGGTTTCAGCAAAAAACTACGTCTCTACAGCCTATTCAAACGAAATGACTTCATTAAAATGCAGGAGTTTTTCCATGAACATTTTACCCTTCCGGAAAAAAGAAGCGGCGATAAGGCATACGATCTATTTGTATTAGCGTGGGCTTATGCCATTGCCGCCGAAGCAGCTTTTATCCAAGAAGAATATCAACACGGAATCCTGTATCTCAGCGATGCACTTTCTTTCTTCCTGCAAGATAAATACATCCTTGAAGCCAGATACATAGCACTTTTGCCTTATCAATACGATCTTCCCCCTGAGCTCCTCACCATCTTTTTGCAAAATTGTGAAGAGCAAGAGCTCTATGAAGCATTTGATGAATATGTGGATAAGCATAATGGCATTGCAAATACTTATTATCATAGGCTCAATCCCGACGATGAACGGAAGTTCGAGCATTCAAGATTACAAGATATGGCAAACGCTATCGAAGCCTTGGATTATGAATCCGAAGATAAAGCACAATTTAAACAAATCAGACAAAGCGTAAACCTAATGTAAGGAGTTTTTGATATGAGCGGACCCAAAAAATCACAATGGCAAATCAGGCAAGAAAGAGAACAGCGCCTCAGAATCTTGCGCGAACAAAGAAGAAGAGAAAAGATGGTTGAAGCCACTGCACAAATCCTGATAAGTAAAAGACAGCTCTCAAAATTCGTAAAAAAACACAAAGAGCATGCCCACCATACCGAAAAGCTTGTAAATAAATGGCTGCAAGAGGCAGAAATAAATTGTGCTATCAATCCTCATATCGCCCTGAATTCCGTCAAAGGAATCAATAGCTATCTCAAAAACAAAGAAAAAGAAATAAAAGAACAAAAGGCTCGCGAGCTGCATATCGCTGAAGTAGTGAAAGTGCACACCGTCTTTTTTGACGACCTCAAAGCTCAATATCCCACGCTCTATAACGAAGGAGTTGCCCAAAGAGTTGAACTATTCAGAAACGCTCTGGAGGTCAATATCGAAAATCAGAACACTATTGAGCAGATCGCAAATTTCAAAGAGGTGATGATCCAAAGAATTGAGGAATATGAAAAGAAGCAAGATGAATTGGCTTATGTGAAAACATCTTTAGCAGAGATCATCGGAGCAGAACCGGATGGAAACAGCATGAGCGGAACCATCAACGGGAGCCCCGTAAACATCGTAATTCATGATGATACAAATGATATCACCATGAATTTCCCCGATGAAGGCAGCTGTCTTCAAGATATTGAAACCCTGCGTGATCAGATGAAAAACTCAGGATTTGATCTTGGTCCCATTCGAGTGGAAAAAACAGGAGAGATGCTCAACCAAGAATACGACTACTACACCGATGATCACAAACTATCTCACTGATGCCAAGCATTTTTGGCTCTATCATACGGGAATCTGTGAAAACATCTTAGGTCCCGGCAAGAGACTCATAGTCTATAGCAGCGGCTGTCCCCTCTCTTGCCCGGATTGTATAGAGAGAGAGCTTCAAGATCTACACAGAGGTAAAAAATGGCGTACCGACGATTTCATCTCAGCAATCTCTCCAATTCTAAACTCGGTCGACGGCATTACTTTCAGCGGCGGAGAGCCCTTTTACCAGGCTGCTGCGCTGAGACATATCCTCCGAGAGCTTTCTCCTCAAGTTCAAACGCTTGTATTTTCCGGCTACGATCTCGACTCACTAATCGCAGGCTTCCCGGATATACTAAACTATATAGACATCCTGATCTCAGGTGCATATATCAAAGAACAAAGCGGCGATTTCCTCTGGCGCGGCTCAGAAAATCAAGAAATCTCATCGCCAAATAAGTCTATTCCTGCCCCAATGCTCAAAAAATGGATGCAAAGCCCTTCAGCAGGGATATCCATGCATCTCTCAGATGGTAACACATTCATATACGGCATCCCCGCAAAAGGAACCTTGGATGCACTGCAACACAAACTTAAAGACAAACAATTGGAGCTAATATGCTAAAAGAACTCATGTTTTTCAGATTGTATTTTGATGTAATAAAACCCGTCTCAAACTTGCAGTTTTATCATGGCATATATTTTAGTGCCATGCTCAGAGATTGGATTCGCCCATATTCCTCTCTCCCCTTAGCCGAACTCGGCATCTCGCCCATTCCGCTTACAAATGGCGTCTGCGAGCTTTATACGGGAGAAAAAGTAGCCCTTGATATCTCTTGTCCGCCATCATCTGCCCCGCTAATCGAGGCAATGCTCAAAAACGAACTTTCCGGCAATTCAAAAGCAATCTATTCGCAGCGACACACGCATTTTGTTCCCGGCAAAAGCCTCACTTTAGATTCCTATAAGATTTTAAATGAAACACCTATATCGCTATTTTCTGAAACTATAGATCGTGAACTGGACATCATTAAAAGCAAAGATGAAATAGATATCATCTTCCACACTCCTCTAAGAATGAAACCGGCTCTTAAGGAGAAATCACCCTTTCGCTATTTAGACCCCATCCATATCGATCCTGAAATATTTTTCTCTGCTTTTTGCAGAGAAATGAACTTAAATATAGATAGCAAAAGTTATCCCGACATTACCCATAAAGGCTTTTTGTGGATGGATATGAAATATCAAAAAAGCCTCGGCGGGATCATCGGAGGCATGCGTATCAAATCTCCATCAGATACAGAGCTGCTGCGCCACCTTATCTGGGGACAATATTCCGGCATAGGCAAAAATCGTGCCTTTGGCTTCGGACATTATTTCATAAAAGAAGCCAATAACTTTCGTTCAACATCAGAAAAAGATATTTGCAATCTCATCTTTAACCGTACATATAAACTATCCAATGTACGCTCTGCCCTCGAAGAACTAAAGTCCTCATCTCCCGGACCCGATCATCTCGCAAAAGAAGACCTCAAAGAAGCCGGCAGACCTTACCTCGAAAATATCCAAAAAACCTTAAGATTAAAGAAAACAGAGGCAGGAGACACCCTTACCTTTAGAAAAAGGACTCGTAGCGGAGGCTATAGGCTCATTCGCATTGCAAACATAAGTGAAAGACACACCTTACTTTGCATTCTCAGACAAATCTCCCCTATATTGGATACCTTGCTTTTACCAAGCTGTTTTTCGTATCGTACCGGACGAGATTACCATATGGCAGCCAGAGAGCTAAAAAAGCACTATACCAAGGGCTTTGAACATGCCATAAAGGCAGATATCTCAGCATTTTTTGATTCTATCCCTCAAAAAATGTTGCATTTGCTCCTAAATGGTCTCTTTTATCACGATCAAATCACAACCCTCATTTCCGATAATATTCTCGCTTCCAAAAACGGACTTCCTCAGGGCAACCCTCTCTCCCCCATTCTCTCAAATCTCTTTCTCCAACCTTTTGATCATTACATAAAAAGCAAAGGTTGGCATTTAATAT
>DUNQ01000029.1 GCA_012839325.1 Candidatus Cloacimonadota bacterium | reverse complement strand
CGTCATTCCGCCTTTTGTGGTTGACAGATTCATCAAGCACGCAGAGAAGGTTAATAGCCAAGGGGGATACTTTTTGGCTTTACCACCCAAATATTTACTTAAATTATCTTGCACAAATATGCATGTGTGGTTTTGTGTCATCAACATTGTGGTGGTCTCCTTTTATGTTGGTTGATATATGCATGAATTGTGAGACCACTGCTTTTGTAAAGCATTATCTTTCAATTTGTTAAAATAGTTTTATGTCTTAGGTGACCTAAATCATGGGGCTTAATGGTCGCGTGGGCGCAAGATTTTCATTTTTTGGTCTCAAGCCTTGTCGTGATACCGATTTAACAGCTTATTTGTCGCAATATTGCTTGCAGTCATGGTCGTTCTGGAGACATGCTCATGTTCAATTAAGGTTGTGCGCAAGAATGAGCTTCATTTCTATTATATGGAAAATTAAATTCACTGGACATATATGTGTCGTATATGTCTAATATACCACTTGTTACGGCGTGATGATCTCGTTTTTTTGTGGGAATGCCTGTAAAAGGTAGAATCATAAGCATAGCATTCCTTTACTCCAACTCCAGTTTAAATATCTGATCAGGAAGCATATTGTCTTTCCTTCTATTTCTTCTTTTACTATTAAATTAGATTTGATATACCCAATTCAATGGGGAAGGCGCAGAAAAGTCGGGCGATAATGGGCACGAAACATCAAAGTTTGTCATCATGCCGAAACGCGATAAAGCTTGCCAATTAATTCAAAGGGACTATATTATCTATAATTAAAATAAGGAGATTTACAATGAAAAAGACATTTCTCGTTTTGCTGATCACACTACTTGCAACTGTAGTGTTTGCATTCCCTGCCGGCACCTTCAATCTTGGAGGCAATGCAGGCTTTACCACATACAAGGCCAATTCAGATGCAAAAGCCTCGAACACCATCTATTTCAACCCCAATATCGGCTATCTTTTCATGGATAACGTATCAGCTGATGTGCTGCTGGGTTTCTCATCCAATAGCCATAACAAAGCCACCTCTACTTCATTTGATGCAGGTTTGGGAGCGCGCTATTTCCTCGGTATGGGAGACAATAAACTCTATGCCGGATTGGGCGCGATCTTTGGCTCACATTCTTACAAATTTGGTTCCGTAAAAACCACGGACAGTGGCACCCATTTGAACGCAAAGCTCGGTTTTCTCGTGCCTGTAACGCCTGACGTATTTCTCGATTTAGGCGCGAAATATGAAATGGGTATGGGAGACTATAAAGATAACACCTTGGGCATAAACCTTGGATTGCAGATCTTTACACCACTCTTTTAAGATTAAATAACAGTTTAATTAACCCGCCCCTGCTTTGATCGGCAGGGGTTTTTTGTGATTTAAATTCACAGCCCGGAGTGATAGCCCTAATCCTTGGAAAGGAGGCTCATGTATTTGATGCTTGATAAGACTCTTGCCGCGAAGGATATTACAGCATGTTTTGATTTAGCTGTATGTACTGGAGAGAGTGATGAAAACTGACGTTTTCTTGGGCAAGCAGATGTCACCCAACCACTCAAGGCTCAATTAGAAGAGACGGAAACTTTGACGGTGTTCTTTGCAAGCTCCGAATGCGGCTAATGCTTCGTAGTGTTTTTTAGTCCCGTATCCTTTATGTGCAGCGAAGCCATATTCAGGATAGATGTTATCGAGATCAATCATGAGATCATCACGGTAAACCTTTGCCAGGATGGATGCTGCGGCGATGCAAGCATGGATGTGATCTCCGCCTATGACGGCCTCCCCCTTTATGCCTGAGGGCAGATCTCGCCCGTCAATGAGCGCGTAATCGCAGGAGCTTTTGAGCTTTTTGTAGATCATTTGAAAGCCTTGCAGGGTTGCTTGCAGAATGTTGATCTCATCGATGAGCGAAACCGGGAGGGCGACTATCTCGTAAGCCAAAGCCCGGAGAGTGATTTCTTCATATAATGCGCGTCTTTTCTTTGGGCTGAGCTGCTTGGAATCGTTGAGCGACTCGACGGAAAAACCATAATCTAACACCACTCCGGCGATTACCACAGGCCCCGCTAATGCACCGCGTCCCGCCTCATCAATGCCGCACAGCGCAGCTACCCCCCTCTCCTTGATTAACTTCAGGTCATTTTCATAAAGCTCTGTCATGGTTTTCTGAGTATGAAATAAAGGCGATTATAACGCCCGTCTGCACTGGCGAGCCGCTTTGGATAGAGATTCACATGCGACTCAGATCCATACACGGCAAGCAGTTCCAAGGGCGACCTCTCCACGATATCCACGATCTCACGCGCAAGATAAACCTTTTGCCTATGCAATTCACCGCGTCGATAGTAGCCTTCTCCCCAAGCCTCAAATAGCTCCAAACGCGAGATTTGCCGCTTGTTCCAAGGCTCATAAAAAGCGTGATGCACCAAGATTCCCTGCGGCTCATCAGTAAGCGTGCATTCATCGTTGAAGTTATCCAAACTATTACCCAGCGTGGAGATATCGAAGACGAAGAGCGCACCGGGAGCAAGCGCTTTATAGACTTCGTCCAAACATTGGCTAATTTGAGCCTTACCCGTAAGATAATTGATGCTATCGAACATACAGACGATGAGATCATAGTCTTTTTCCGGGATGGGATCGGTCATAGATGCCTGATAGAGCTTGATATCCGCGCCCCGCTTCGAGGCATTTTCCAACATCTGAGCGGAGGCATCGCAGGCATAAACCTCTACACCTTCTTCAGCAAAAAGCTCGGCGATCGTTGCCGTTCCGCAAGCGAGCTCCAAGAACTTATCGAGGCTCTTAACTGCAAAGTCATTATACCACTTACGCAAGAGATGATGCCAATGATCATAATCCACATGCGCCATATAATCGTCGTATCTATCCGCAAAAAAACCATAGGAATGCCTATACGTGATCAGCGTTTGTCGCGCCTGCTCCAGCGGCAACTCTTCACGTGATGAAACCCGCTCCGCCAAACCCTCGGCAAGACGAAGCGCCGCACGCCAAAGCCCGCCATCGAAAGGAAGCAACTCTTTTGCCAAACAAAGCCGCCAATCCCCTTCTGAGATAAGCAGATGCAAGAAGGAAGCCGGCGCCTGACCGATGATTGCCTGCTGAGTATCACTCCTGCTGACGATCAGAACCTTATCAAAATCATCCACTGCATAAAACTCTGCCAGATAATCAATTGCCACCGGCTTAAGCGACGCAAAAGCCTTCAAAGCCTGCTCATCACAGCCAAAGACATAAACAGGACGCCCACTAAGGCAAGAAAACAAATCCTCCCAAGGCTCTTCAGGACAATACAGAACACTGAGCGATTCCCCGATGTGAAGCTGCGCACCACGCCCCAAGACCCGCTCTGCCAAAGCAAAGGAGAGATAGGCCGGCAAGACATCTTCCGCCGCACTCTCAGCCAAATCACCCTCTACACAAAAAAACCCGCTACCCTCCGCAAAAGGATGGAAGCGAAAGACCTCCGCCTCCCGCTGATTTTCCACCAATAAACGTATCTTCATCAAATCTTGTCGCTACTCCCCGGACGCACAAGCGGAACACCTTCTTTACACATCTCACATTCATCCGGCGCCCAGAGCGGAACTTCCAGCGTGAGAAGGCTTTGCAAGGGAATCTCAAGATCCAGCTTACCCCCGCTTCTATCCACCAAGATACCGCAGGCAACAATCTCTATCCCCTTATCCTTCGCGCTACTAAGCACTTCTTTGATGCTCCCGCCCGTGGAAACAATATCTTCAATAACTATTGCTTTCTTGGTTTTGCTGAGATCAAAGCCGCTTCTAAAGATCATCTCCCCATCTTTTCTTTGGGTAAAGATGAAGGATTTATCCAAGGTTTTGGCAACTTCATAAGCGAGCACGATAGCACCATAAGCAGGGCCGATAACTGTATCAAATTCATATTGTTCCATTCTTTTAGCCAGCGCCTGAGCCAATGCGGCAGCAGCGCGCGGACTTTGCAAAACCTTGATCTTTTCGATATAGCGATTGCTGTGATTCCCACTGGTGAGCAAGAAGTGCCCTTCCATGAGCGCGTTTTCCTCTTTCAGGATGCGCGTGCAGAGATTCGCATCTTCCAAGCCTTCAAGCAATTCCTTTGCCTCGCCTTCCTTATCCTTTTCCACCTGCAGGCGAATCTTGTGGATATCTCCCGCAAAAGAGGGCATCATGCCGGTGAAGCGTTCGCCTTCGATGTATGCAGCGATTCCGGCTTCTTCAAGCAGGTTCTTAGCAAGCTCCGCTTCAAACAGATCGGCAAAACTTTCAATGGTTATAATATCTTTGGACATAAGCTTTTCCTTTCATAGATTTAGGGGGCGACAATCGCGCCCCCTGTGATATTCTTGTATATTCTATAGCTTCAGGCTCTTAGCCTCTGCCTATATCAACTCCGCGTTGGATGGCTTTGAGGTTCATTTCCAAAAGCTCAGGATTGCGACCTTTCATATATTCTGTGATTTCATCAATCATGGTCTGATGTTTGATGACCTCGGTTTTGCCGATGATAACACCGATGGCGAGCATATTCATCACCATCTGACTTCCTATCTCCAGCGCGATATCCACCATGGGCGCGCTCACGATCTGTATATCATCACGTTTGCAGCCATTAGGGCACATATTTGTGTTATAAATAAGGATGCCGCCGGGACGGATTGAGGGAGCGAATTTATCGATTGAAGGCTGGTTTAGGGCAACCAAAACATCCGGGAAGCTAACGATCGGGGATGCGATTTCTTCGTCTGAAACCACGGTGGAAACGTTTGCTGTTCCGCCGCGCATTTCGGGACCGTAAGAAGGCAACCATGATACGCTTTTCCCTTCTTTCATTCCGGCTTGCGCCATGAATCTACCGATGGTCAGGACGCCTTGTCCGCCAAATCCTGCACAGATCATTTCCATTGTCATTATTCTGCTCCTTCGCCTTTATCTCTGAAAAGACCGAGTTTGAAGAAAGGCAGCATGTTTTCTCTCGCCCATTCACGTGATTGGACGGGATCCAGTCCCCAGTTTGTGGGGCAGGTGGAAACGAATTCCACAAAGGTGAAGCCGCGACCTTCCTTGTTATATTGAATAGCTTTTGATACGGCTCTTTTTGCTTTGATGATATCGGGCGTGCTGAGAAGCGAAACGCGTTCGATATAATATGGCGCAACCAATGTATCCAGAAGTTCACACACGCGGATGGGGAAGCCGATATCATCGGTATCCCTGCCATAGGGGCTGGTGGTGGTTTTCATATCGGGCAATGTGGTGGGAGCCATTTGTCCGCCCGTCATGCCATAGATGGCGTTATTGACGAAGAACACAGACATCTGTTCGCCACGATTTGCAGCGTGTACGATCTCTGCCGTTCCTATTGCGGCGAGGTCTCCATCACCCTGATAGGTAAAGACATGCATGTCCGGACGAGCGCGCTTCATGCCTGTGGCAACCGCGGGAGCTCTGCCGTGTGCAGCCTGAGCCATATCAAAATTGAAGAATTTATATGCAAAGACGGAGCAGCCAACCGGCGCAACGCCTGTCATGAGATTGATCAAACCCTGTTCGTCAATCGCTTCCGCGATGAGCCTGTGGGCAACGCCGTGCATGCAACCGGGGCAATAAGTAAAAGGCACATCTCTGAGGGATTCGGGTCTATATGCTATCTTTTCCACATTTTACTCCTTAAAACACTCTTCGAGCTTTTCTTTGATTTCGGCAGGGGTAAAGACGATTCCACCCACTTTGCCCCAGAACTTCACCGGCACTTTGCCTTCGACGGCGATCTTGACGTCGTCTAACATCTGACCGGTATTTAGCTCAAAGACATATACTTGTTTGACATTTGGTCCGATTGCTTTGGCTATTGCTTCATAAGGATATGGCCAAACGTTGATCGGGCGAATCATGCCTATGCTCTTGCCTTCAGCTTTGAGCTCGTTGATTGCGCTTTTGACCACGCGTGAGGCTGTTCCCCAAGCAACGCAGAGGATTTCATTGTCGTCAGAGATGTTATACTCTTCGTGACGCTGTTCATTTTCCTCGATTTCGGCATACTTTTTATAGAGATTGATCACATGCTGTTCCAGCACTAAGGGATCGATCTCCAGCGAGTTAATTTCATGATGGTGTTTGAGGTCTCCGTCCTGATTCGGATGGATGCACCAATCGGTATGTTGCTCGCCGAGTTCTTCGATTTCTTCATCCGTGAGAGCGGGCTTAAATTCCACCGGCTCCATCATTTGACCAAGCATTCCGTCTGCCAAGATCATCACGGGATTGCGATATTTATCCGCCAAATCAAAGGCTTCGGACGCCATATCGGCGAATTCCTGAACTGAGCTGGGCGCGAGACAGATGAGACGATAGTCCCCATGTCCGCCGCCTTTCGTAGCCTGGAAATAGTCGCCTTGAGCAGGCTGGATATCGCCCAAGCCGGGGCCGCCACGCTGGACGTTCACGATCACGCAGGGCAATTGTGCGCCGGCGAGATATGAGAGCCCTTCAGCTTTGAGGGAGATTCCGGGCGAGGATGATGAGGTCATCACTCTCTTGCCGCAACCGGCTGCTCCATAGACCATATTAATGGCAGAAACTTCACTTTCAGCTTGCAAAAACGTGCCGTTTACCTTGGGCATCATGCGAGCCATATATTCGATTAATTCACTCTGTGGGGTAATGGGATAGGCGAAATAAAGTCTGCATCCACTGCGAATAGCAGCTTCGGCGATCGCCTCATTTCCTTTCATTAATATCTTTGACATCTTTACCTCACTTCCAAACCGTTATAGCCACTTCAGGGCAGTTAATGTAGCACATCTTGCAAGCGATGCACTGATCTTGATCGAAACACTCTGCATAGTGGTAGCCTTTTTCATTGATTTTTTCCGAAAAGCGTATGATCTTTTTCGGGCAGGATACAATGCAAACGCCACAACCTTTGCAGTAAAATGGGTCAACCGTCATTTTTGGCATGGTTGTCTCCTTAGTTTTTTTTCACTGAAGCTATACAACTATGAGCGGCTTTTTCTGTCAACTCTTTTCGCCACCCGCAAGCTGTCTTGCCTCTTTTTTGGATGGAGATTTCTCTCCTACACGCGCCTGTAACAAACAGTGTTTCAAGCAGTTATATATCATGATTTTTATATTGATTTAATCTTCATCGTCTTCAAAGAGATCGGGATTTTCATCTATAAATTGCTGGTGAAGTCTCCAAAATCGGGAGTCTTCCGAACCCTTGCGTTTGAGACGAAGATATCCGATCAGCGAAACCACGAATGCGCCGATTGCGTCAACGATGAGATCGCGCATCGTGTCCAAAACGCCCAAACGAGTGTCGAATACTCCATATATCTCCTCCAGATTGCGCGCTTTCTGCATATTCATGCCCAAAATCGCATCGACTCCATATTCAAATATCTCCCAAAGCGCGCCCATCGTGAGCGCAAAACAGAAGCTGAAAAGCGCCATAAAGAAAGGACTTAGGCGAACGTGTGCGCGGCTATCTTTATTCAGCGTATAAATCAGTAAAAAGCCGATATAGGCGAGAATAACCGCTGAAGAAGAATGCAACATGGTATCCCACCACGTGAATCTATAGAAAAAGTGATGTATCTCACCCAAATACATAGAAAGAAAGATAAAAATCGTGATAATCATCATAAAAGGTGCGGGAATTGATATCTTCTGACGCTTGGCAAAAAAGGTGGGTAAAAGGAAGAGGATTAAGGTCATTATGGCAGACCAAAACACCTCCCAAGATCTTATCCAAAAGTTAAAGGCTATTGCCAGAGCAGTCAATACTATGAATGTCCATCGCATTGTTTTTTCTATTTTTTCTGTAGATAAGTTCATATTTTTCTCCGAATATAATGTAATATACACTAATTTGAATCCTTTCCAAGCTGTCAAGCAAAAGTGGAATTTTGGAGTGATGAAATGGCGTGGGATCGTCTGAGAGATGCTGCTATCTACTATATATATCAGATAGATATAATGATTTTTTGAAAACATGCTCATCTCAATCATGCTATGTATAAACAGCCGATTTCCTAACTGCTTCTTCCCTATTGGTTTACGCTCATCCCCCGCTTATGATATGCTCATGGCTATGACCACATCATGACCATATCATCACCGGAATCCAATAGGGAAGCTATGGATAAGGCGCTGGGTTTTGATATGTCATCATTGCAAACAGAAGTATCTGATGGCGAACTATCACACTGATACTAAACACTTTAGTTCATTCTCAATTCTCAATTCTCAATTCTCAACCACCTGGAAAGCAAATACTTCTTGACTTGAAAATCACTTATTGCATAATGGTAAACAAAAGATAAATAATAGTATATTCAGGGAGAGCCAATGGACAGCGAAAGCAAAACTACACCCACAAATTTTATCCGCAACATCATAGACGACGATCTTGAGAGCGGAAAGCATGACTATATCATCACGCGCTTCCCGCCGGAGCCAAACGGCTACTTACATATAGGTCATGCAAAATCCATTTGTCTAAACTTCGGCATTGCAAGAGACTACAAGGGTCAGTGCCACCTTCGTTTTGACGATACAAACCCCGCCAAAGAAGAACTTGAATACGTTGAAAGCATCATGGAAGACGTGCGTTGGCTGGGCTGGGATTGGGGCGAAAGGCTCTATTATGCCTCAGATTATTTTGAACAACTTTATGAATATGCCGAAATCTTGATAAAAGACGGCAAAGCCTTCGTTTGCGAACTCAGCGTTGACGAGCTTCGTGAATACCGCGGAACCCTGACAGAGCCGGGCAGAGACAGCCCATACAAACACAGATCTATCGAGCAAAACTTAGATCTATTTCGCAGGATGCGCGATGGCGAATTCCCCGAAGGCAGTAAGTCCCTAAGAGCAAAGATAGACATGGCAAGCCCGAACCTAAACATGCGCGATCCTGTGATCTATCGCATCAAAAAGACCGAGCATCATCGCACCGGTGATACCTGGCAAATCTATCCCATGTATGATTATACACACTGCGTGTCTGACGCTTTGGAGATGATAACCCATTCACTTTGCACCCTGGAATTTGAAGACCACCGTCCGCTTTATGACTGGTTTTTGGATCAACTTCCCGTGCCCAGTCATCCCAGACAGATAGAATTTGCACGCCTCAATCTCACCTACACCGTGATGAGCAAAAGACTGCTCTTGGAATTGGTAGAAGGCGGCATTGTTGACGGTTGGGACGATCCTCGCATGCCTACGATCGCCGGCATCAGACGCAGAGGTTTCACTCCGGAATCAATTCGCGATTTTGCGGATAGAATAGGAGTGGCAAAAGCAAATAGCGTAGTGGATTACGAGCTTCTCACCTTCTGCCTCAGAGAAGATCTAAACAAGAAAGCCGAACGCAGAATGGCTGTGCTGAATCCGCTGAAACTCACCATCCGCGACTATCCTGAAGGCAAGATCGAAGAAATGGACGCCGAAAACAATCCTGAAGATCCCGAAGGCGGACACAGAAAGATCAAGTTCTCGCGCAATCTCTACATCGAACGTGATGACTTCATGGAAGAGCCCGTCAAGGGTTGGTTCCGCATGGCGCCGGGCAAAGAAGTGCGCCTAAAACATGGCTATTACGTCACCTGTGAAGAAGTTATTAAAGACGAAAACGGCGAGATCACAGAGATCATTTGCAGCCACGATCCCAATAGCCGCGGAGGCTGGTCGGACGATGGACGTAGGGTTCGCGGCACCATTCACTGGGTATCGCAGGAGCACTGCATCCCCATCGAAGTAAGGCTTTATGACCATCTGCTCACAATTGCGGATATGAACGATGTGGAAGAGGGGAAAACCTTCCTCGATTACATCAATCCAAATAGCAAAGAAATCAATACCAAAGCTCTCGGCGAAAGCTCTTTGAAAGATGTAAAAGAAGGCGATAAGTTCCAGTTTTTACGTCTCGGATATTTTGCCGTGGACAAGGATACAAAAGAAGATATGCCCGTATTCAATCGCATCACAGGATTGCGTGATAGCTGGGCAAGAGCTCAAAAGAAAAAATAACGGGCGAGGCAAAGCCTTCCCGAGGAGGAATAAAAATGACATATCAAATCGTATTAATCAAGATCGACAGCCGTGGTACCGAAGCCGTTAAGGTTCAAGAAGTTCTCACCGAGTTTGGCTGCAACATCAAGGTTCGCCTTGGACTGCATGAAGTAACCGAAGAAAAATGCGCCAATGACGGACTGGTAATTCTCGAAGTAGGCGGTGAAAAAGCTGAAATTAAAGATATGATTGAAAAACTCAATGCAATCGAATATGTAAACGCTCAGCACATCGAAATGTAATAATCAAATTAAAATGATGAGACCGGTTTTAATGCCGGTCTTTTTTTTGTGCATAAAAGGCACCTTTCATTTTCTCCACTATTCTTAGGAGACCTTACAGCTCATATCGTAGCCGGTAGCCCCCACAAGATCGACGCCGCTAAAACTTCTTGACAAATCGCCTCACAATTTTGCAGTGTTATTCATGCGTAAAATTAGATGGCTCCTTCTTTTATTCTTGCTTCTGAATCAGAGTTTAGCTCTCTTTGCCGTGGAAAAGCCGGTCATCTTGAAAGTTTTTGAGCTTCCCGACCCTCGGCACACCGATGCATATTCCAAGGCAAACCTCGCTGTGGTTCAGGCTTTTCGGGAGAAATTCCCGCATATTGAGTTGCGCGCTTTTTCCGGCATCAGGATAGAGGGCATGGAGATGGACTCCGGTCCTTTGCTTGCGATCGCCGGCGGAGTCGCTCCGGATGTGATCTATGTAAACTTCCGTCAAAGCGATACTTACATCAAAAAGAATCTACTTTATCCCTTAGATGAATTCATCGCCGAAGAGTCTGCTGAGCTTCTTGATTTACGCGTTGAAAAGCCTGTTTGGCAGGTGATCAAGCGCAAGAAGAAAGGCGAGACTGAGGATAAGATTTGGGCGCTGCCCTATGAGACTCTTGTGCGCGTGTTGATGTATCGTAAGGATCTCTTTCGCAGAGCGGGTTTGGATCCGAATCGTCCTCCCCGCGATTGGGAGGAATTCCGCGAATATGCGCAGAAGCTCACCGATCCTCAGGCGGGGGTATTTGGGACGATGTTTGCAATCGGCACCCAGAGTGCTTATGACTGGCTTCCCTTGCTTTGGGCGGCAGGCGGCGATGCGGTGGTCTTTGATGAAGAAAAAGACCGCTGGGAAGCAACATTTGCCTCGGAAGCGGGTGTGGACGCCATGCAATATTATCTGCAATTGGCGAGCGAGGAATGGACGGATAAGACAGGACGCAAACAGCGCGGCTATTCCATGCGCGACGGGGATTGGGGACACATGTGGAGCGACGGCAAGATCGCCATGCGCAATGATTATCTTTCCCAGCAAAATATGGGCGGAAGCTATGATCCGAATCTCTATGGCTTTGCACCCAGTCCTGTAGGACCTTCAGGACGTGGCGGCAGTGAGATAAATTGCCGCATGATGGGTATCTTTTCCGGCGCAGGAATCCAGAATAACGGCGGTTTGGGCGATAGAGATGCCGAGGCTGTGCGCCGTGCAGCCTGGGAATATATCAAGTTTTATGATAGTGAAGAAGCGCGACAGATTCGCCTGAAAGTGATGATCGAAAGCGGCTATGGTCGCATGCAAAACCCCGTGTTCCTAAAGCGTTATGGCTATGAAGACTATCTTCGCTATGCGCCTCAGGGATGGCTGGAAACCTTTGAAAGAGCAATGGCTGAAGGTAAGCCGGAGCCTTATGGCGATAACTGTCAAAAAGTTTATGAATTCATGACCTATCCCTTGGAGATGCTGGTCGGGCAAGAGATGAGCGGCAGGCTTCCCAAGGATGAAGATGCGCGCAGGGATGAGATCATGAAGGTGCTCACCGCCGCACAGGAAAGGACAAATACCGAGATGATAGGCAGCCTCAGCCCCGCTGAACAACTCAAAAGGGAGCGCATCGCAGCGATCTTTGCAGCGCTGATCATCTTTGTTTTTGCTTTTTCAATCTGGCGTGTGTTTAAGATTCTCAGCCCGCAAATCAAGGTACCAAAAAGGCTTACTACCACCGCTAAGACGTGGACTGTCCTACTCTTGGCGCCCGCGGTGATCCTCATCTTTATGTGGAAATATATGCCGCTGATCAGCGGAAGCGTGATGGCGGTTCAGGATTACAACCTCGTGGGAGCAAGTAAGTTCATCGGCCTTGCAAACCTGGCGGAATTGCTTTTTGATGCCTCCTGGTGGTCATCGGTGCTCAAGACCTTGTATTACATGGCGCTTAGCCTGGGCTTGGGCTTCTTTTCGCCAATCATCTTAGCCATACTCTTACAAGAGGTTTCGCGCGGCAAAATACTTTATAGAGTGCTATTTTACCTCCCTGCCGTGATCAGCGGGGTGATAGTTATCTACCTTTGGAAATTGCTTTACAATCCCAGTGATAGCGGTGCTTTGAACCAGATATTGATGTTCTTTGGTCTGCCCAAAAGCACCTGGATACAAAACGAAAAACTTGCCATGCTCTGCGTGGTTCTGCCCGCTGTGTGGGCGGGATTAGGACCGGGGAGCCTGATATATCTCGCGGCGCTGAAAAGCATCCCCAATGAGCTCTATGAAGCTGCAGAGATAGACGGTGCGGGCTTCTTTGGCAAGATACGCCATATCGTCTTCCCCAGCTTGAAAGCGCTAATAATCATACAGCTGATAGCGGCGTTTATAGTTGCGGCACAATCCAGCGACTTCATCCTTATCATGACATTCGGAGGACCAAATGAAGCGACGCGAGTTGCCGATCTCATGATCTTCGAAAAGGCATATCTGTATCTTAATTTCGGGCTTGCCACCACTATGGCGTGGATGCTGAGCCTGCTACTCATGGGCTTTACGGTGATGCAGATCAAGCACATCTCGAAGATGGAATTTAGGACGGTGAGTGAGGATTAAACAATGGCTATAATCGGAAAAGTAGGACGTAAACGCGTTAAATATCGCTTCTTGGACTTTCTCATCCACCTGGTGCTCATCATCGGCTCCATCACCATGGTCTATCCCTTTATGCTCATGCTTTCTTCCAGCGTGAAAAGTGGGGTGGACAGCCACAAAATGGACGTGATTCCGGCGTATATATATAATGAAAAAGCGCTGTATCAGAAATACATTGAAAGCAGATACAATGAAGAAAGCAGCCGCCTCATGGACAACTATCCCGGCAGCTGGATCTCTTTCCGCGAGGTGGAATTGCCCGAGGGACATTTCCCCAAGATCGCCGAAGATTTTGAAGAATTCATCGCGCAAGCCGAGGGCGAATATGGCGTGTATCATTACTACCTTGCCGAACACTATGGCAGGGGAGTCTATCCGCTTGCTCAGAGGGAATATAGAAAGCAGATCAGGCAGGAGACGGACGGTGATCTCTTAGAATTTAACCGCCGATATAATACGGGCGCGCGCTTTTGGGAAGAGATCATGGTGGAAGAAAAGGACATCCTGCGGCGCAATTTCGCCTCTTCCGGCGAGGGCTATCTCGGTAGATTCAGACAGTTTAAAGATGAAAGTCCGTTGTGGATGAGGTATTATATCAATCCTGAGGGCTCTTTTGTGAATACCGAGCTCATCCCTGTATATTCGGATAAACTGCATCAGTTAAATGCCGATTGGGGCACGGATTACCGCTCTTGGAATGATATCCGTTTGCCGAGGTCATATCCCGGTGATGATAGCCCCATGGCGGAGTATTGGCTGCACTATGTTCAAGATGTGGTGAATATACATCATCTCAAGTTAGAAGACTCCGCTTTTGTCGGCTTCCGCGCGATGCTCAGCGAGAAATACGACAATATCCGCATGCTGAATCAGGCGTGGAACACCTCTTTTGAGAGCTTTGCAGAGCTATATTTGCCCGCAGAGTTTTCCGGCGCAGTAGTGGAAGATATAGGTCTCTTTTTACAGGCTTATGCACGCCCGAACGAGATCGGCATCATGAATATGGCTGAGGATTTCAGGGACTTTCTAAGGGTAAAATACACAGATCCTTCCGCGCTGAGCGAGGCTTGGGGCAGGAGCTACAGCTCTTTTGAGATGGTAGCATATCCCGCGGCGGAATTGGATTATCACTATTTTAAGCTAAGACAAAAAGAGATCAAGCGAGAGTTTCTCAAACGCAACTATCTCATGGCGTTAGACCAGATGCTCTCGGATGCGCGCTCGCTGAGGAATACGGGGATTTATATTGTGCTCAGCATTCTCTTTGCGATCACGATAAACCCGCTTGCCGCTTATGCGCTAAGCCGTTTTAAGCCAAATTTTGCCTATCAGATAATCATGCTTTTCATGCTCACCATGGCGTTTCCGGGCATGGTGATGGGCATCCCAAATTTCCTTATGCTAAAGAAGTTGAATCTACTCAATACCTTTTGGGCGCTGGTCTTGCCTGCTGCGGCGGATGGATATTTCATCTTCCTGCTCAAAGGCTTTTTCGATAGCCTCCCGCGGGAGATATATGAGAGTGCGAAGCTGGACGGAGCAGGTGAATTCAGGATGTTTTGGCAATTCACGCTATATCTCAGCAAGCCCATCCTGGCGGTGATTGCGCTGAATGCTTTTAATGCGGCATATCGCAACTTCCTCTTTGCCTTCTTGGTGTGTCAGGATCAATCTATGTGGACTCTCATGGTGCACATCTATGAGCTGATGCAGCGCGCCAGTAGCTCGGTGGGATATGCGGCATTGGTGATCGCGGCGATTCCCACGCTCCTGGTCTTCATCTTCTTCCAAAATATTATTATCAAAGGGATTGTGATCCCGATGGAGAAATAAATGCAAAACGAAAAGATTCATTTAGAAAGAATCAAACGCTTCATAGAAAAGCGTAAAAACGAGATGTATAAGATGCTGGACGAGGTTTCGGCAGAATATATTAAGTCCGACGACCCTATCCCCTATGCTGCGCTTGAGGGCGCTGATTGGCAACCCATCAAGATCGGTGAGATCTGGAACAAGGTCTGGGGCTCGGCGTGGTTCCGCGTGCGCGGTAAGATCTCTGAAGATTACCCTCTTGAAAAGCAGGGGCTATATTTCGATTCCGACGGCGAAGGCTGTGTGATGATTGACGGCTGTCCATATATGGGGCTCACGCCGAAGGTGGATTGGTATCACAATGCGGCGAAGCATTACATTCCGCTGACTCCTTTCGTGGATGAAAAGGGTGAATTTGAGCTGCTCATTGAGGCGGCGGCGAATGATCTCTTCGGTGCGGCAAAAGAGGAGTATGGCTTGCGCGTGTGCTCGCTCTGCGTCTTTGATGAAGAGGTCTATCAGCTGGCGATGGATATGGAGCTTCTCAACGACTTGGCAATCAATTTGCCGGGGAAGCCCGCGCGTCGTGCGAAGATTATCTACGGATTAAATCAGATTTGTAATATCTATGCGGATGATGTGGCAGGTGCGCGTGAGATCGCTAAAGACTTGCTCAGTAAGCCTGCACATGCGAGCGCGATGGAAGTTTATAGCGTGGGTCATGCCCATCTTGATCTCGCGTGGCTCTGGCCCGTGCGCGAAAGCCATAGGAAGGGCGGGCGCAGCTTTGCCAATGCACTGAGGATGCTTGAGCTTTATCCAGAATATATCTTTGGAGCCTCGCAGGCACAGCTTTATCAGTGGATAAAGGACGACTATCCTGCGCTCTATGAAGAGGTGAAAGAGGCGGTGAAAGGCGGACGCTGGGAGGTTCAGGGCGCAACTTGGACTGAGTTCGATACAAACCTGCCCTCTGGAGAATCGCTTATCCGTCAATTCGTGTATGGGCGTAAGTTCTTCATGGAGGAGTTCGGTTTTGTGCCAAATTATCTCTGGTTGCCGGATTGCTTCGGCTTTTCGGGGAACTTGCCGCAGATCATCAAGGGCTGTGGAGTGGACTTTTTCATCACGCAAAAGCTTTCTTGGAACGAGACCAATGTCTTTGATAAGCATCTCTTTATGTGGCAAGGCATAGATGGCAGCGAAGTGCGTGCGCATCAATTGCCTACGAACGATTATAACTCCTCAAATAACCCTGCTTCCTTCATCATCGCTGAGGGGCGTTATGAACAGGCGGAGATTGCCGATGGCTTCTTAAATCTCTATGGCATCGGCGATGGCGGCGGCGGGCCTACTCGCAATCACATCGAGTATGGGCTCAGGCAAAGAGACCTGGAAGGCGCGTGTAAGTTCCGCTTCAGCAAGGCGCAAACTTTCTTTGATTATTATGCAACTATCCCTGAGGAGCTGCTGCCAAAGGCATATACAGAGCTGTATTTGGAGTTCCACCGCGGAACCTATACCACTCAGGGACAGATGAAGAAGGATAACTTTGTAAGTGAAAGACTGTTAGGTGCGGCGGAGTGGTTTGCCGTGCTAAGTGGCTTGCATAAAGGTAAGCAAGAGTATCCCGAAGAGCTGCGCCCTATCTGGGAAGATACGCTGCTGCTTCAGTTCCACGACATCCTGCCGGGAAGCTCCATCACAAAGGTTTATGAGGATTCGCGCGAGATGAGCCAAAAGAATCATGATAAGCTGGCTGAGATCATCGATGAGCTCTTTATCTGTGAAGATTCCGGCGAGGGGCGCTACGCTCTGGCAAATCCTGCGCCGGTGGAGGTTGCGGCATGGCTATCCTTCCCGCTTGAATATAAAGATGCGGGAGTCGAGCTTGAAGGTGCAGTCTTAGAGGCTACAAAGCTGCGTGAAGACGGGCTTGCTTTGCTTATCAAGATGCCGGCTTTCAGCATTGGCTCTCTGAGCTTTGAAGGCGGTGCATCGGCGGCTATCGCGAAACGTGAAGAACTGCTCGTAAAAGATGGCGAGATCGCGATAGATGTAAACGGTATGCAGCTGATCATTACTGAGCATGGCGGCATCAGCAGCTATGTGCGCGATGGACGTGAGTTCTTGGCAGGCGAATCCAATCTCATCCAGCTTTGGGAAGACGAGCCTAATAACTGGGGCGCTTGGGATATCAACCATTATTATCGCGAGACCACGCCTAAGCTCGCGCAAGAGACGAAGCTCATAGAGGCTTACCGCATAGGAGATTATCACAAGATTTGTCATGAGATAAAGATTGGCAATTCCACCATCCTGCAGAGCATGGAAATCCTGCCCGGCGAGAGCCAAGTGCGCATCTCGCATGAAGTTGACTGGAATGAACATCATAAGATGCTGCGCGTGGCTTTCACGAGTAATATCATGAGCCAAAGCGTGGAATGCGGAATACAGATGGGTAGGATCACTCGCAGTGCGCGCCCGCAGAATATCTGGGAGAAAGCACGCTTCGACTTCCCCGCTCAAGGCTTCATCGCTCAAAGCGAACCCGATCGCACGGTTGGCATACTTTCAGCCGGCAAATACGGCTTCTCCGCTTTGGAGAATATGATGGATCTCACGCTCTTGCGCAGTCCCGCAGACGTTGATCCCACGGCGGATATAGGCAAGCATAGCTATACTTATGGCTTCGTCTGCGAGAATAAAGGCATAGACGATATGCCTTTGCACGCCATGGCTGAGGCTTTGGATAGAGAGCTGATCTCTAAGCCCGGAGCTCCTGTGATCAAACCCATGCAGGATTTGATAGAGCAAAACGGAGTGAATATCTCGGCAATCAAACCCGCAGAAGAAGGCGATGCCATAGTCTTGCGCTTCTATGAACCCTCTGGCAGAGAGGCTTTCCCTGTGCTTAAGGGCGGAGAGTTTACACGCGAGACTCATAAATGTAACATGATTGAACAGCCCATAGAGGCTTTGCGTGCGGATGAAAGCATAAAGGTAAGACCCTTTGAGATCGTCACGCTCAAGCTGGAGCAAAAGAAATGATCCCGCGCCCGCGTGAGATACAGAACTTAGGCGGCAAAATGCTGCTTCCTAAGCGTTTGGATGCCGTTTGCCCCGAGGCTATGCCATCCTTAGCCGCTTATATTCAACGCTTTAATGAAGGCTATCAGCGCATAGTAGATGGCTCTACTGAACTAATGCAGGGCGAGAGCATAAGCATAAAGCTGAACCTCATGCCACGCATCGCCGCAAGTCATAAAGATATGCACATGATAATGATAGATGAAGGTGGCATCACAGTTGCGGCAAAGAGTGAAAATGGCTTCCGCTACGCACTCACTACCATCACACAGCTTTGTAAGATTGCGGTGAATACCGGCAAAGACCATCTGGAAACGGCGCGCATTATAGACTATCCTGCTTATGATTATCGTGGGCTGCATCTGGATGTGAGCCGTCATTTCTTCGGCGTGGAAACGGTGAAAAGATACTTAGATTACATGGATAAAGCTAAGCTCAATCACTTGCATTGGCACCTCAGCGACGATCAAGGTTGGCGCATAAAGAGCCATAAGTTCCTGCTTTTGCATGAGGTGGGCGCATATCGCAATCAGGCTGATGGCACGCGTTATGGCGGCTATTATAGCCATGATGAGATCAGGCAAGTTTTGGACTACGCCGAGATGCTGGGTATAGAGGTAATCCCCGAGATCGATCTGCCTGGGCATACTTTGGCAATCCTCGCCGCATATCCCGAGCTGGCATGCTTTCCGTGCGAGTTTGAGGTGGAAACGCGCTGGGGTATATTCGACGACATTCTCTGCGTGGGCAAGCCTGAGACCATTGACTTTTTAAGAGAGCTTTTGGATGAACTCTGCGAGCTTTTCCCCGGTAAATACTTCCACATTGGCGGCGATGAAGCGCCTAAGACGCGCTGGAAAGAGTGCGAGCTTTGCACTGCTATGCTGGATAAACACGAGCTTTCAGATTATGAGGCTTTGCAGGGCTGGTTCACCAATGAAATGGTGAAGATCCTGCGCGAGAAAGGCAAGGAAGTGCTTGCATGGGACGAGGTTTTAGATAGTCCTGTGGATAGCAGTATCATTGCCTTAGCCTGGCGCGGAGATGCTAAAGACTCGGCAAAGTTGGCTAACAAGAACGGCAATCGCTATGTGCTTTGTCCAAATTCCATCACCTATTTAGATTGGAGTGCGGGCGAAGGCGAACCGGGACGCAAAGAGATCAGCACCTTGGAGAATGTGTATAACATCGATCCGCAAAGCTATGAAGGCGCGCATCTCTGCCTGGGCTTGCAAGCAAATCTTTGGACTGAGCATATCACGGATGAAGAGCGGCTTTTCACCATGCTGCATCCGCGAGCAATGGCTCTGGCAGAGCGTGCTTGGAACCCTGAGCCCGACTATGACGGCTTTTTGAAGAGGCTAAAACTTTTGGGAGATATAAGATGAGACGACACTTGAAAAACCCCGTAATCACGCGGCGCGATATAAAGCTGAAGCATCCCGCTTTGCAGGATGTATCCTCAGTATTCAATCCCGGCGGAGTGAGGCATGAAGGCAAGTTCCTCTTGCTCTTAAGGGTGCAGAACCGCGCGCGGGAGACCTTCCTCTTGCCGGCGATCTCGCATAATGGCGTAGATTTTGACATATATGAAGAGCCTACAATCATCAAGAATCTTGAGCGCTGTCCGCATAAGATATATCACATCTATGATGCGCGCATAACTGCCGATAAGGCAGGCTTCTATCATATCTTTGCCGCCATGGATACGGACAAGGGCTGCTTTTTGGGATACTTCACCAGTAAAGACTTCATAGAGGTGGATTTCATCGGTCTCGCTTCCAAGCCTGATGTGCGCAATGGCGTGCTGCTTCCCGGGCGCAACATACGTTTTGAACGCCCCAATGAAGAGCGAGTTTCCGGCGGAGTGAAAAGCGGCGTGCGCATAATATGTTCCAAGAGTGATAACATGTTAGAATGGGAGGAGATAGGCGAGGTTTTCTCAGGCAGACCGCACTATTGGGACGAGCTTATCGGCTCAGGCCCGCCGCCTCTACTCACAGAGGAAGGCTGGTTGCATATATATCACGGCGTGGCTACACATTTTGGCAGTTCAAACATATATCAGGCAGGGGTTTCCTTGCATGAAGCAGAGCGCCCTTGGATCACGATTGCGCGTGGGCGATATAACATCTTAGAACCGCGCGAGGATTATGAGCTTTTAGGACAAGTGCCGAATGTGGTATTCCCTTCCGCCGCGATCCCGCATAGCGAAGATGAGATTTTGGATAACAATTGCGTCATCAACATATATTATGGCGCTGCAGATACTTGCGTGGGGCTTGCCATGGCGACCGTCGGCGAGCTGATAGCCCACGCTAAAGCAAAATGAGGTTTATAAAATGAAAAGAACAGTAATTATCTTGGCGCTGGGCTTGGCTTTAATGCCGCTCGTAGCGCACGAGATCTTCCCCGTTCCCGTGGGCGACTTTGCCCCGCTGAAATACACGGCACAAAAGCCATGTTCACAGATAGTAATAGATGGCAAGCTGGATGAAGAATCATGGCAAAAGATGCCTTTCACAGAAGACTTTGTGGATATTGAGGGCGATCTAAAGCCTTTGCCTTTTCACAGAACGCGCGTTAAAATGCTCTGGGATGAAGAGGCGCTGTATATAGGTGCAGAGCTGATCGAGCCACATATCTGGGCAAAACTCACCGAGCGCGATGCTGTGATCTTTCAAGATAACGATTTTGAGGTCTTCATAGATCCCGACGGCGATACACACGATTATTATGAACTGGAAGTAAATGCTTTGGGCACGCTCTGGGATCTCTTTTTAATAAAGCCCTACAGGGATAGACAGCAAGTAGCGATAAACGCATGGGATATCAGAGACATAGAGTATGCAATACATATAGACGGCACTTTGAATGATCCCTCAGACACAGACAGAGCCTGGTATGTGGAGATGAAGATCCCCATGGAAGTGCTCAAAGAATGTGCACACAAGCCCGTTCCGCCGCCGGAAGGAGACTATTGGCGCATTAACTTTTCACGCGTGCATTGGGATACCGAAATCAAGAATGGAAACTATCAAAAAGTGCCGGATAAGCCTGAATATAACTGGGTTTGGAGTCCGCAGGGCTTGATTGCCATGCACTATCCTGAGCGTTGGGGATTCCTCTTCTTTTCGCATAGCGAAGCGGGTGAATTCGTGCCGGATTACGACATCCCTGATGTGGAATATGCCAAAGAATATCTCAGACAATTGTATTATAAACAAAAGCAGTATTTCTTTGATAAAGGAAGATATGCCACGCGCTTAGGACAGCTTAAAGCTCAGCCATACCGCTATTTGGGCAAGAAGATCACGCCCAAGATCCAGCGACATTCTCATGGCTATATCATCTCTATCGATCCCAAACAAGGCTTGCCAAAGCTCTTCATTCGCGAAGATGGCATGACTTGGCAGGAGTAGAATCAGCAGAATACAACCAGATAGATAATCACCATCATGAGGAAGCCAAAAAAGCCTAACAAGCCGGCTGTGTCCGACTTTCGCAGCGAGGATTCTCGCCAATAAATATATAAAAAGAAGCCTAAGGGCGGCAAAATAAAAGAGAGGATAGAGAGCAAAAGGCTGAGGGGCTCGGCTGCTCTCTTATAAGCTTTCACATTTGCTAAGATGGTCTCGCCGCAGTAGATGCAGACGGCTGACCGGTCGTCGATTTCGTTTCCGCAGTGTGAGCAATACATCGGTATCTCCTTTGTTGATTGTCTTGGGTTTTGGTTCAATTAGGATGATCTTGGTATTTGTTTGTTTGCGATTATTTTGCTCTCTTGCGACAGCTTGTGTGGTGCCGCGCTTTATTATCGAAGTTTGTAAATACAGTGAGCCACGTTTGGGACTCTGTATATAATATATACTGATTATAGGGCTTTGTGCAAGTAAAAGTTCTGATTTTTGCTTGGATGAAGCCCTCTTTAGTTGACAAACTGCCGATTTGCTACCTGTCTTAGGATACTTCAGCTGACATTCATAGCAAAGAGAACGCTCCGACATCAAAGATAGAAAGCTGCGCATTCTCCGGCGAGAGAATCTCACCTGACCAATAAGCGGCCTCTCCACACCGACCGCGGCAGCTTCGCAAAATCAACGAAAACAATGAGCTTTTGCCTTGACAAAAATTAGCACTCTAAAAAAGTGTTTGCTAAATCGTCAAAACAGATTAGTATAATTTATAACAATAATAATTGAATTATATGGAGGATTAGTTATGAAACTGAGACCTATCGAAGATAATGTTGTGGTAAAAATTGCTGCCGCAGCTGAAGAGAAGACCATTGGCGGAATCATCATTCCGGACACAGCAAAAGAGAAGCCGCAGATCGCTGAAGTAATCGCGGTCGGCACCGATGAAGACTTACAAGCCGTAGTAAAAGTAGGGGACAATGTTCTCTATGGCAAATACTCAGGCACAGAAGTTGAGCTTGATGGCGAGAAATATCTCATTCTCTCCAAGAGCGACATACTCGCAATCGTGGAAGAGTAAGACAAAATGGCTATCATAGAAGTAAATAGTGCAAGCTTTGAAAGCGAAGTCTTGCAATCCGATAAACCTGTATTGATAGACTTTTGGGCACCTTGGTGCGGGCCTTGCAAGGCTCTTGGTCCTGTGATAGAAAAGCTCGCCACCGAAGTAGGTGACAGCGTAAAGATCTGTAAGATAAACATCGATGAAAGCCCGGATATTGCCGGCAAATATTCGATTATGTCTATCCCCACTCTTCTTATAATGAAAGACGGGGAGCCGGTTGACCAATTGGTCGGCTTGGTACAAAAGCGTAAGATTATGGACAAGCTTAACCCTCATATCTCTTGATATTAGGAAATAGCAATTATGGCGAGAGAGTGATCTTTCGCCTTTTTTTATGTGAAAAACCTTGACTTATTCAGCATAGATAAAAAGCTTGGTATTTATGAGATAAATTTTTGAAATTCAAAGGAGAATAATACATGAAAAGGACTTATCAACCCTCAAGACGTGCTCGTAAAAACACACACGGCTTCCGTATTCGCATGGCAAGCAAATCAGGAAGAAAGATATTGAGCCGTCGTCGCGCCAAAGGGAGAAAGACTCTCAGCGCATGAGCCATGATCCGCTGGATCACATCCCACCGGGAATATGTGGAATTTTCCAAATGCCGGCGCAGCGTAAAGAGCAAGCATTTCAAAGCCTTGCTTCTACCCGACGCTCAAGCACCGGCTGTGGGAATAACAATCAGCAAAAAAGTAGCCAATGCCGTAGGTCGCAACCTACTAAAACGCCGAATGAAAGCTTGGTTGCGGGCTTCCGCGGCTTTTTTGCCCAATCAATTAAAAATGAACATCATCGCCCGGACAGGGGCTGCCGATTTGAATTGGCAACAGCTGAGCGATGAACTTGAAGGGCTTGTAAAATGCATAAAGCAGCAAGAATTATAACGGCATTACCATCGAATTTGGCGATGCTTTTGGTACGCGGTTACCAGATGGCACTGTCGCCTGTTTTGCCAAAATCTTGTAGATTTAGCCCCAGCTGCTCAAACTATGCACTTCTCGCCTACGAACGTTATGGCTTTTTCAGAGCCACTTACCTCAGCATCTACCGCATCTTACGCTGCAATCCATTTTGCAAGGGCGGCTATGACCCTCTGCCTTAGGAGACATTTTGGATAAACAAACTATTATTGCCCTACTCATGATCTTGCTCGTATATATCGGCTTCGACACCTTTGTGTGGAAACCCCAGCGCGAGCAACAAGCTGCTTTAGCTCAAGTTGAGAGCCTTGAAGAGCCTCCCGCCGAAGAAGAAAGACCCGGCGAAGCAGCAGCAGCTCTCCCCTCTTCCGAAAACGGGATAGAGATAGCATCCGCAGAAAGTGATGCCCAAGATTACATTCTGGAAAACGACAATCTGCGCGCAGTTTTTAGCTCCCGCGGTGCCGTGATCACCTCTCTTGAACTCAAGGAATATGACATCACAGAAGGCACACCGGTGGATCTCGTGCCCGATAGAAGCGTGCTTTTAAACAGCAAACTATACACTCAGGGCAAGAGTTCCGATCTCGATGAGGTCATCTTTTCTACAGTGGAAAATCAGGACGAGAGAAGTCTTGCATTTTACTTGGGAGAAGAGGAGAATCCACAGCTTTCGATCAGTTATAAATTGGACGATCTATACGGTATAGCGGTGGAATATAATGTGCAAAATATGGGTAATGTAAACGGTTTTCGCGTGAGCCTGGACTCCGGCATAGCCGATAGCGAGCCGAATCCACGCCACAAGATGCAGGACTATCGCTTCCTACTGAATGCCGATAACAAGTTATTTAAGCTCCCTCTTTCCAAGATGAGAAAGGCTCAACCACAGGGAAGCTTCGGCAGCTTCAGCTGGGCAGCGGTACGCAGTAAATATTTCACTCTTGCAGTTCGGGCAAATGAGGTAGCACTCTTCAGGAGCTATTCGGCATGCCTGAACCCCGAAACAAAGAATCCCGGCTTCAGTATAGACAGTTTCAGCAAAGACGCAAAGGCTTTCTGGAACGAGAGTTACACCCTCTATGCAGGACCGGCAGACGCCAAGATTCTTGGCAATTATGGACTTCAGATGGAAAACATAGCCGAGCGAGGAGCAAACTGGCTGCGTTGGCTGGCAAACTTCTTTGCATGGTTCCTCAATTGGCTGCATGGCTTGATTCCAAACTATGGCGTTGTAATCATCATCTTTGCCTTGCTTTTGAAGTTTGCACTCTCGCCGCTTACCACAAAGAGCATGAGAACCACCATCAAAATGCAAGAGATACAGCCCGAACTTAACGCCTTGCAAGCCAAGTATAAAGACAATCCCCAGATGCTGCAACAAGAGATGGGCAAACTCTATAAAGAGGCAGGAGCAAATCCGCTTTCAGGATGCTTACCGCTACTCTTGCAGATGCCTGTATTCTTTGCACTCTACAGCGTTTTACGCTATTCTATGGACATGAGAAATGCGAAATTTGTCTTTTGGCTTAAAGATCTCTCAGAGCCGGATCCGTACCTTATACTCCCGATATTGATGGGACTATTTATGATCATCCAATCCAAGATGACGCAGCCTAAACCGGGAGATATCGACCAGATGGATGAAAAGCAGAAAGCGGCTCAATCTTCCCAAAAGATGATGACATATATGATGCCTGTCATGATGTTCTTCATCTTCAAAAACATGCCGGCGGGCTTAGTATTGTATTGGACGATATTTAACGTATTCACCATCGCCCACCAATACTATCTACGCAAAAAATTTAGTAAGGAATAATAATGACTACCATTGATAGAAGCGGACATAGCGTTGAAGAAATTATCCGCCAGTTTCGCCGTGAACACAAGATTCGTGATCACGAGCTACATTATGAAATATTACAGAAGCCGAGCAGGGGCTTTTTTGGGCTCTTTGCAAATAAGACTGCCGTCGTGCGCTTCAAGCTTCCCAGCGAAGCCGATCGCATAAGGCTTTACACCGAGACTCTCCTTGATAGAATGGGAATAAGTTTCACAAATATCGACTGTAAAACAGAAGGAAAAACACTCTATCTCGCCGTTGAAGGAGTGGTGGAGACCGGATTTTTGATCGGAAAGAACGGCTCAATGCTCGAAACTATACAATATCTCATCAACAGAACTTTTGAAAACTCCAAAGAATATCAAAGAGTATATATCGATGCCGACGACTATCGTAAGCGTCGTGAATCCCAATTTTTAAATAGATACCTGGCGCAGATTAACAAGGTCAAAAAGACCGAGGAAACGCTCACATTAGAACCCATGACCGCAGGCGAAAGAAGAATCATCCATCGCCATGTGGAAAAAGATCGCGGACTCAGAACCCTCACGGTGGGCGAAGGAGATAGAAAGAGAGTAATCATCTTCTCCTCCAAAAAGAATGCTGATGAAGTTCGCAAAAGCAGCGGCTTCAAGCAAAGACCCTCCAGAGCACCGCGTGGCAAAGGCAGACCTCGCAGACCCTATAAACCGCGTACTGACAGCAAACCGGGCGTAAGCAAACAAGCCAAAAAGCAGATGCATCGCCCTCGCAGACCCAAACCCAGAACCCAGAGAGATGATCATGGTAAAGATTCATAAAATAAACGCCGGGCATTATTGGTCGGATGGCGGAGCGCTACTCGGCGTCCTCCCCTATGCCCTTTGGAAAGATAAAGCGGAGACCGATGAACTGCGCCGCAAGAAGATGGAGCTGAATCTCTTGCTCATAGAAAGCGAAGACAGGCTCATTCTCATCGATACAGGCATCGGCAATCGCCTCAGCGATAAGCAGAAGAAGATATATCGTCCCAGCGATTTCCTACTTCCCTATGCCCTTCATGAAAAAGGATTTAAGGATAAGGACATCACTGACGTAATCATGACGCATCTGCATTTTGATCATGCCGGCGGAGTGATGACGGGCATGGGCGAGATCGATGTGCACACCTTCCCGCGTGCAAAGTATTGGATACAAAAGGCTGAGTGGGAGATTGCTAAGAATCCCGATGGCTTGAACAGAGCGGCTTATGATTTTGAGCACCAGCTTTCCGGCTTGCGTGAATGCTGTCACTTGCAGATCATCGAAGGTGATGTCCAGGTCGCAAAAGGAGTGCGCGCAATACTTTCCGGCGGTCATACCGTGGGCAGCCAATATGTTGAAATAGAAGCAGATGACGGCTTTTATATCTATTCGGGCGATATCATCGCAACGATGTTTCATACCTCGCCGGCAATCACCTCGGCTTATGATGTAAGTCGTGAGGATACCTTTGCGGCAAAACAGCGTATCTATAAGACACTCAAGGAGAAAGACGGCACGCTGCTCATCAATCACGATGAAAAGCGTTGGGATATACATATCTCTGAATTGAGAGTCTGATTACAAATAAATTGATTTGATAAAAGCGTGGGATTACTGTTTTCCCGCGCTTTTTTCTATGCCTTCCTTATAGGGTTCCGGTGATGATGTGGTCATGATGTGGTCATAGGCATGAGCGTATCATAGGCGGAAGTTAAGCTGTATCCTATGGGGAAGCAAGGGGATGCATGTATTTTGCCTGTTGATTTGGTGTGTTAGTCAGGTATATCACCTGTTTTGGATTTCTTTGGATAAGGCTTGCGGCAATGAGGACGTTTCTGCGTCAAAGGATAGAAAGCTGCGCTTTCTCAGGCAACAGGATGTTGCCTGCCCAAAGCCTGCTCAAAGCCTGTCCATGCCCTTCCCGTGCCTATACAGAGAACATCTGCAGCAATAGCGAAGCTCGTTAAATCGTTAAATCGTCGAATCGTTAAATCGGCTCGCTTGCGAGCTACCCCCGAATTGCCTCCAAAAGCTGCTCCAAAGTTGCATTCGCATCGGCTACATTCAATACTTTCCTATCACCATTTGTGAAGGTAATCACCAGGTCGCCCAAGGTTTTAGATATCTCTCGGACGTGGCTTACAACGAGATAGCTCTTGCCGAGGTCTTGATCAGAATATTCAAAGACTTTATTCATTATTTGTTCCTTTTAGTGTGAATTTAGACGTGGGTATGCCCGCTCCGGCAAAGAACCGTAAATTGTGTTCTTACACGGCTTTCTCACCGGTTGAGACGATCGATCTTAAAGAGCTTGTAAGATCAGAATCTCAGGTTGCAGCTTTGTCTATAGGATTCTCCGGGGCGCAGATATTCGGCTATATCCGGTTCAAACTCGATGAGAGTATAATCCGGATCGTCGTAGCCGCGAAAATATTGATCGAAAAAGAAGCAGCGCTCGGAAGCATCAGCCTTGAGCGCCGCATTATTTACAATCTTCGCATTCCCGCTGAGCCGTATATAGCCGGTGTGGCCATCTTCGGAAAGCGGGATATTGATTTCAACTAATCTGTTGCTTCTGATCTGCGCAACCTTAGAATCGCCGCTGAAGGTAGCAAAGAAATATCTTCCTTCATGGATGAAGAGCACGACGGGGCGCACGCGAGGCTGTTTGCCGTCAGACGTTGCGAGATAGACATATTGATTTTGTCTGATCCAAGTCATGATCTCTTGCTGCAAAGCTGATTCTTTGATGCGAGCCATTAATATAATCCTTTTATTTTGGGAATGATACGCTGTTTATGAAAGATTGATTCTCAGGTTTCGGGTTATCGCGTGCATCGCGGGGAAGATTTTCTATCTCATGAACGATGTCCATGCCGCTTATAACTTTGCCGAATACGGTGTGTTTGCCGTTGAGCCATGGGGTTCCGTCTTCTTTGGTGACTATGAAAAACTGGCTGCCGTTTGTATTGGGGCCGCTGTTTGCCATGGCGATATTGCCGTAGAGAACTTGAGCTTTCAGTATCTTGGTAAAAACGGGTTCGGTGATATTTGCGCGAACCATGAAATATTCAACCGTCTTTTCTTTGAGCGGATCGAAGTTTTGCGCTGTTTGGCATTCACGCACTACTGCGGCGATCTCTTCGTTCGGGGTTCTATTTTGCTGCATATGGGGCACGATGATATTCGTCCAGACCGCTTCTGCTCTGCTGTCCGTCTTGATATCGCCGGTGAGTTCTTCGCCATCACCATAGCATTCATCTTCAAATGTATAGCCGGGACCGCCGGTTCCGTCGTTTGATCTATCGCTATCTTTGGTATTAGGACAGCCGCCTTGGATCATGAAATCGGGGATGACTCTATGAAAGTAGGTGCCATTATAATAGCCTTCCTGAGCGAGCTTGATAAAGTTTGCCACGGTTTTGGGGGCAATATCAGGCCAAAGCTCGAGACCGATAACACCTTGAGTGGTATTGAGTTCTACCTTCACCTTTGCCATTTCATCAGTTTGTAGTTCCAATGGTATCTCCTTAGGTAAGTCTGTTTTTTTTCTATTTTGTGTGTAAAGCATGGTGAGCCCCAAAATCAAGATCGTGGGGATCAACACCAGCACTAAATAGTTTTTCTTAAGCTTCATTATATAACTCCTTTGTCTATATAATAGTTTATACTAATCTCTCCGCCAATAACTTCAACAAAACTGTGATGAGTTATCCAATCACCACAATTTGCATAGACTCCGCCGTCAAGCTTTTTCAGCACGGGGTGATGGCTGTGTCCCATGATTACATAGTCTGCTTTGCCGCGTTTGATCAGGGACTGAGCGTGTTTCACCAAGCCTCCCTGCTGTTTGCTTCTTATGTTTGGATCCTTCTTTCTACCGCGGCTGGAGCGAGAAAGCAAGCTGCCTATGCTCAAAGCAAGATCGGGATGTAATAAAGAAAATATCCATCTGATGAAAGGAAGACGGATGAAGGAGCGATAGACCTGGTATCTGAGGTCGTTCACGGTGTGTTCATCACCGTGGCAAACGTGTATCTTCTTGCCATCTGCCTTAATGCTGAAAGAGCGGTCATAGAGCTCTACGTTCAGATATTCGGGAAGAAAGTCGTTGAACCAAAAGTCGTGATTGCCGCTGATGTGTACGATACGGCAGCCCGCGCGGCGGATCTCATCAAGGCGCACGAGCAAGGGAAAGTATTGCTTCACAATGGCATAGCGCCAGTCGAACCAGAGATCAAAGATGTCTCCGGCGAGGATGAGCAGGTCATATTTACCGATTGCCTTTTCTAAGAATCGCAGGACAATCGCTTCGTTTTCCCTGTCTTCGGGAGCGTTTCGCTTGTACTTGAAATGGATGTCGGAAATGATGCAGATGCGCATGACAGCCTACTTTTGCATTACATAATAAACGATGTTCAGGCCAAAGCGCAGGGCGATCTCGCGGAGTTCTGGCGGATTGCCGTGAGTATCGGGATCTGCCCAGCCGTCGCTGATATTGGTTTCATAGGTATAGAGCATCATCATGCGGCCGTTGTCGTCGAACATTGCGAATGCCTGAGGAGGCTGGTCGTCGTGTTCGTGAATCTTGGGTAAGCCGTCGCTGAAGTCGAAGTATGAGGTGAAAAGCGGATGGCTGCTGTCTATCTCAATCAGCTCGCGTTCGGGAAAGATGCGCTTAATCTCGCGGCGAAAGCTCTCGTCCATGCCATAATCGTCATCGGCATAAAGGAAGCCGCCTCTGAGCATCCATTTGCGCAGGTTGTTGATCTCATTTTCAGTGAAGCGGACGTTGCCGTGTCCCGTCATATATACGAAGGGATACTCAAAAAGGCGGGACTCTCCGGCGCGCACAACGCTTTGATCTATAGGAATATCCGAGCCGGTTTCCTGATTGATGAATTTGGCGAGATTGGGCAAAACTTCGGGATCGTTATACCAATCGCCGCCGCCGTCGTAGTGCAGCCTCGCAAAGCCGGTGTAGATAGGCGATGCAAAAAGCGCTGCGCTTAGCAATAGGAGGGCTATAAAAAGGGAAAGAGGCTTGAGCTTAATGAAAATCGCACCCTCTTAGTTATCTATTTTGAGATTGATGCAAAGTATGCCGTCATCGACAACTGCGTAGAAACAATATGCGTAATTATCGTAGGCAGAGAGGCTGATGATCTCATTCGTAAAGCTTACTGAAGAAAGGTTTTCACCGCGGGCGGGATCGAGGATGGTGATATGGCTGAGCGAGGGCACAACGCTGATTGAGCGCATCAGACGGGGATCATCCTCTGGGCTGATGCGGCTGGGTTTGAGTCTGCCGAGATCCTCTTGCGGACAAGGCAATTCATGCTCCCAAATCACGCTGCCGTCATCGCGGATGCCTATCGCTTCGTCGTTTTCGAGATATACGATGAGCACGGCATCGCTGAAGGAAATCGCGTTGATATGGCTCTCGAAAGACTTCTTCCATCTCAGTTCGCGGGTCTTTTTGTCGAAAGCCAAGAGATGCTCGCCGGCAGAGAGGAAGATATTGTCGCGGCTGAAAACGGGGGTGCTAGTTATGGTGTAAGGCAAGGTCGCGCTCCAGGTTACGCCCAGTTCTATCTCGCGGGCGGGCTGGTTTACGATGCGATTTATATATTTGAGAATGTTTTGCGTATCTTCTGCCAGACTGTTGGGAATCTGCTCCAATCTCATGCTTTTGGTGTGTTGCACATTCAGCCTTGTTTTGTGCCAAAATTGCTCTATCACTCTGTTGCCAAAAAGCATGTAAAGTGTTGCCAGCAAAGTAAGTGAAAGTATGATGATGGTGCTGATCTGCAGGCGGGTAAGTCGCTTGCGTTTCGGCTTGTTAGCCATCGGCCTGCTTGTGAGCGTCAGCCAGACACCGTCTTCCCCGCTCTTGTTTGAATCCAAGAAAAACTGCATGCCGTCGGGGTCTTTATAAGTGTCAAACACCTTTGGGGCAAGGTTCGCGCTGAGGGCAATAAAACGCTGGTCTTTTTCGATGAATTCCCTGTGTATCCTGAAGCGGATGTCGTAGGGAGCAAAGCCCAGAAGGTTGAGCTTTTCAAAGGTTTGCATGCGATACTTTCTGTGGTCGGCGCCGGATATGCTCAGCTTTTTGCCGTCGGATATGGCGCAAAAGATCCTGCCGAATTGCACATAGAAAATCTCGTGGTCGTAGATGAGCGCGAAGAATAAGGAGAGTCCTTTCTCGTTGAGATCAGTCTTCCTCAGCGATGCGTGCAGCTTCCAATGCAGGTCTGCAAAGAACTCTTTGAGCCACTTTTCCGCTTCCATGCGGTTGATCTCATGGGCTTCTGCAGCGCGCAAGGCAAGGATAATCTCTGCCGTGATCTCTTCTAAAACGTCATCTTTTTCGGGGTGCCGAATCGCCATGATCCAGCCGAAACGCCCGTCTTGGCTCAGCCTGCTTTCTATGAGGCTGTAAGGCGGAACGAGATTGCTATGCTCCAGCGCTAACATTTAGCTCCACCATTTGATGAAGGATCTGTAACTCACTCTGAAGAGGGTTGGAATGTGCATCAGCATATTGGTGTAGGCGGCATTTGCCAGGGTGCAGTGGCATTCTTTGCGATGTATGCTTTTGCGTTCTCTCTTGGCAATCCTTGAATACCAGACCTTTTTGAACTTATATTTGGTGTCGCGCAGGTTGCCCAAAGGCTTTGCTTTCACGCAGCATGTCCATACGTCTCCGTCCGGCGAGATCTGGCAAGAAGCCAAGCCGGAATAACAGGGAATGACCTGCTTCTCATCGCGCATGATCTTCTTCACATAGTTGTAATATTCTATCCTGAAAGCCATTGTGATCTTTGCCATGCCGGTGTATTTCTCGTTTTTGATGCGATGTATGAGGTAGTCTATGGCGGATTTGTATGCCACCATGCCGGGAACGATGTCCAAGCCGATCGTGTCGAGTTCTTCGCGCTCGCCGGCGATCTCGGTGATGTAGCTATCAGGTTGCAGGCGCATAAGCTCATTTGCCACGGAGAAGAAGCTATCCACATTGAAGCTGGAAATCACGGTGTGTATGCCGACATTCACATTGGGTAAGTTCAGGGCTTTCAGTTTGTTAAAGGTGGCGATTGCCTTCTTATAATTGCCGGGAACGTTGCGGATCTCGTCGTGCTGTTCACCGATCCCGTCTATGGATATGTTGACGATGATCTGTGCTTTGGGGCAGTTCTTGGAAATCTTCTTGGTCTCTTCCACTATTGTGTTTACCAAGATGCCGTTGGTGGGGATGTTTATGATGCGCGGACGGGAAATCTTGTAGATCGTGGTAATTACTTCGGTGAGATCGCGTCTGAGGAAGGGCTCGCCGCCGCTGAAGGTGATCCAATATGGCGATCTCCCTACGCTCTTGAAGATCTTGGCATATTCATCCACTGTGAGGTTCTTTGCCTTCTTGCGCCATACGCGGCAGGTGTTGCAGCGCGAATTGCAAGAATAAAGCAGGCTAACGGTGTAGTTCATCGGCAAAAGTCTGGGGAAACCGAGATACTTTGCCATCCAGTAAAGCACGATGCGATAGGCTACTGAGATCATAATACGCTTAACTCTTTACTTTCTTTGTGCTTTTGGAGATTTCCCAAGCGAAGGGGTTTTTACCGCGGACATGATAGTCCCAACTGCCTAAGGCGCGGCAATATACCTCAAGCAGGATCACGCCTGCCATGCGGAAGATATCACCGGGTCTGTCCATGAGTTCTTGCCAAAAGATCTTAAGGAGGAGTCCGCTGTCCTGGGACACAACTTCATATTCCTGCGCTCTCTTGAGCCAGAGATGGCCGTTTTGGATGCGGCGACGTTGCTTGATGAAATCGCGCACATTCTCGGGGCCCTTGTTGATGATCTTGGCATTGGGGATGTATTTGAGTTGCAGACCTTCGCTGCGGATGATTGCTTCTATGCTGGCTTCGTCCACTGCGCTCTCTTTGGGGATCTCGTCCATCAGCTTGCGGAAGGCTATCATTTCGCCTAATTTGGGCGAGATCAGTGCCATCCTGTGGTGCATGCGCCAAAGCAGGTTCACGGCATAGCCAATGAAAGTGTTATCAGGATTCACGGGAACGGGACGTCCGCCGGTTGCGCCTATCTGTTTGTCATTAAAGGCAGATACTAAGAGCTCAATGGTATTTTCTTCGGGGATAACATCGCCGGAGATCACTACCAAGACCTCGGATATCGCTTCTTTGATGAAGAGATTGATAGCACTGGACTTGCCCTCTCTTTTTGCCTGTATATACAGCCGAACTTTGGGGTTGTCCTCGGCAAACTCTTGAACTAATTCATCTGTTTTATCTGTGCTGGCGCTGGAGACGACGATAACTTCGACAATCTCTACCTGCTTCAGCTTTTGAGCCATGATGGCTTTAAGCAGATGCAGGATGTTCGCCTCTTCGTTGTGGGCAAAGATTCCTATGCTGGCTTGTATAGTCATTTTTATGTGGGCCTCTTTCTTCCCGGCATGCTGTGCGGGATGCCTTTATTGATGGCATCCAAGATACCGTTGACAAAGCCACCGGTATGCTCGCTGCAAAACTTCTTGGCGATCTCTATCGCCTCGTTGATGATCACGGCAGAAGGGGTGTCTGTAAACATCAGTTCATAGACCGCGATAAGCATCAGGCTCTTATCCAGATGCGCAATGGTCTCGAGTGACCAATGGTCGGTATGTTTATCTATCTCTGCCTCTATGTCTTCGATATTGATAATGGTGTTCTTGATAAGTTCGTCGGCAAAAGCATAGACCGATGAGCCGCTTTTGATGTTGTCCGCCGAGCTGATCTGATTCAAGATATCGGGATAGGCGTTGAGCAAACTGTATTCGCGAAACTCCTCGGTTACATCAGCAAAGTCCAGAACATACATGCTCTGAACGGCGATCTCTCTTGCCTTACGCCTTTGACCCATCTTTCATCTCCCGCATGAGGTTCACCATTTCTACGGCACTGGTGGCTGCGCTGAAGCCTTTGTTTCCGGCTTTGGTTCCGGCTCTTTCGATCGCTTGATCCACGCTGTCTGTGGTAAGCACGCCGAAGATCACCGGCTTTTGTGAGGCTAAACCGGCTTGGGCTACGCCCTTGCTCACCTCAGCAGAAACATACTCGAAATGGGGAGTGGAACCGCGGATCACAGCTCCAAGACAGATCACGGCGTCGGTATTGGGATCACTTGCAGCTTTCTGCGCTACGAGCGGGATCTCAAATGCGCCGGGAACCCAGATAACGGTAATGTCCTCATCTCTGACTTCACTGCGTTTAAGGCAATCCAAAGCGCCTTCCAACAGCTTTCCACTGATGAGCTCGTTAAAGCGGCTCACCACGATGCTGAAGCGATAGCCTTTGGAGACCAAACTTCCTTGAATAACTCTCATCTATAGCTCCTTAAAATAGCGTTTTTTCATGAATGTCAAGATATAGGAGTGGGAAAAACATTCAAGTAAAATCTTTGCTTTGGGGATAAGAATGGAAATACGGCTGTCTTGTCCTATATAAAAGCGGGCTGTTTAATGCGTGAAAGGATGTCTCTCCCATGCCTGCCAAAGCGGGTCGCATACGAGGATTTCGCGCTTTAGCTCTGCTTGTATCGCGTTGATATCCATGTCATCCAAGGTCAGTCCTTCAAAGTTGAATATGCTTTCGGGAAGCACGATTACTTCGCCCTCTTCGCTATTTTCCTGTGCGATGATATCTTTGGCGCTTAAGAGTCCGGCAACTGTGATCTTTTCGCCCAAGAAGTCGTTCCGGATTGTCTGATGTCTCAGTTGTGTTTCGCCTAAGAGAGAGTTGAGCTCATCCTTGATGCCCTTGATGTGTCTCTCTGCGCTTTCTGAGCAGATCAGGAGATGTTTCTTGCCGCTTTCTTTGAACTCATGCACGAGCGCATCTTTCTGATCCGTGAAGTTCTCATAGCCCAAGCGTAGCATGCCTATGCCATTTTCCAGTTGCGGGAAGCCGTGGTAAAAGTCGTATTCAGGCGGCTCATATCCGGCTAAAACATAGAACTCATCGGCGGGATAGACTATATCACAACCGTGTTCTTCTCTGAAATCCGAGACCAGCTTGAGCAGATCACGCGCGGAAGCTTCATCGAAGCCGCGCAATTCACAGAGCCCATCACGGAACTTACTCAGCCCCACAGGCACGATGCCGATGGAGAGGATATCCAGCTCTGCTTCGAGTAATTCGCTGAGCGACTCCCATAGCTTATCGCCATTGTTATAGCCTGGCACCACAACGAATTGAACGTGAAAGCTCACTCCGCAATCTGCCAGTTCCAGCATGACTTCAAGCGGATCAATTGGCTTTGCCGAGCGCATCATGGTCTGTCTCAGAATGGGATCTGTGGTATGCAAGGAAACAAAGAGCGGGTTGATATCGTCCTCGCAGATGCGATTCAAGTCTTCCTCATTGAGATTGGTCAAAGTGATATAATTCCCATAGGTTTGCGAGAGCAGATAGTCGTCGTCTTTCACATAGAGACTACGCCTCAGATTGGGCGGCATTTGGTCTATAAAACAGAATATGCAATTGTTTGAGCACATGCGCGGACGATAGTCCACTTTATCTATGCCCAAGCTGCGCCCCCATTCTCGCTGTATAACGAGGCTTTGCTCTGCACCGCCGGCGTCCAAATAGTCTATATTAAGCTCATATTCCGAGCTATATCTTTCAAGTTGCAGGATGTCATGAATCTCAAAGCCATTGATGCTGAGAATGGTATCGCCCTCCCTTAAGCCTGCTTCATAAGCCTGCCCGAAACTGTCTAAGCTCAGTATCTTAAGCGCCATATTCTTTATAGATTTCCACGGGAAGGATGAGCTTGAAACAGGTGCCTGCTCCCACCACGGAGGATGCCAAGATATCACCGCCCATGAGCTCTACAAGCCTGCTCACTATGCTTAAGCCCAAGCCTAAGCCTGAGTGGGTTCTGGTGATGCCGGAATCTCCTTGCTCAAAGATATCGTAGATGGTCCTCATTCTATGGGGAGCGATGCCGCAACCTGTATCGCAAACATTGATTACAAGCTGATATTCGTCATCGTCGGATTCCATTTCAACGCTGAGCTGCACCATCCCGCTACCTGTGAATTTGACGGCATTGGAGATCAAAAGATCAAGCACTCTTTCCAACTTATCTTCGTCTATTATCACTTTCGGCAACTCGCTCGGGAGCTCCAAAACGGGGTCTAATTGTTTGCTTTTTATCTGCATTTCACAGTTCTGCCAAAGCCGGCTGAAGAATAGATACATATCGCAAATAACGGGCTTCACGGCTGCCTCACCGGTCTCCAAGTTAGATAGCTCAAGGAGGCTGTGTATAATGCTCAAAAGCTTTGTCCCACTATCGATTATGACATCTACATACTCATCTTGTTCTTCGCTGAGATCGCTATTTTTGAGCATCTGAGCAAAGCCCATAATGGCATTCATCGGAGTGCGAATCTCATGGCTGATATTGGCGATAAAAGACTTCTTCGCTCTAAAGGCACGGTCCCCATCCAGCCTGTCTAAGTCTTTGCCTGCAGACCCCTTATCCTTGGGTGCCTCATCCTTGCTATTCATGTGTTTCGTATCCTATCATACCTATATTTAAAGCGTTTTATTCCCTCGAATATGGTTCTCGCCAGCCTCTGTTGATAGTCGGGATCAATTAGCAGCCTCTCCTCTTCGGGATTGGAGATGAAGCCCAGTTCCACCAATACAGCCGGCATGAAAGCACCGCGCAAGACATAGAAGTTTGCCTGCTTTACACCTCGATCATAGGATCTGGTTCCGGCAACGATGTTTTGCTGAATATTGCCGGCAAGTTCGTTACTGCTTTCCAGATGCTCGGTCTGACTGAGATCGCTCAGGATAAAGTCCAGCCCGTCATACTTGCTACGCGCTTCTACCCCGCCTTCATAGAGATCCACAACTTGGTTTTCCAGTGCTTCCACAGCGCGTGCATCAGAGGTTACCGCAGTAGAGAGATAGTAGGTCTCGGTTCCCTTGGAACTACTGCTTTTAGAGGCATTTGCATGAATACTGATAAAGAGATTTGCCTTGTTATCGTTGGCGAACTTGGTTCTATCGCCCAAGGATACAAACCTATCATCACTCCTCGTCATGAGCACCTGCAAGCCCAGTTCCTTTTCGAGCAAGACTTTGAGCTTCAGAGCCACATCGAGATTGATATCTTTTTCCTTGGCTTTCAGCCTTCTGCCGATTGCTCCCGGATCTTTGCCGCCATGTCCCGGATCGAGCACAATCACATGCACGCCATAATCTTGCGGGTCTTCTATGCGAAGCACATTCTGGGTAAAGCTCACCTTCCCGGGAAAGTGCTGCGGCAATAGTTCCGTAAAGAAATTAAGCGGAATATAATACTTCCCGCCTTGGCTAAGCAATGGGAAATGAGCATTATAAGATTGATTCTTAAAGGTATAATACGGCGCCGATTCGAGGAATATAAAGGTCTCTCCATAGAGGTGAAAATATAGCCTCTGATCGGCTTTTTCTTGTTTACTGATACACTTAAAAACGGGCGTAAGCTCTTCGATGGCAAGGTAATCTATGCCGTCGATCTTCTTTTCGGGTATGTTCTTCCTTCCCGCTTCTCCTCTGATTTGAATACTGAGTCCAAAAGCCGACGTGATCACAAAGACCATCAGCATGATAAGTAATATATTTCTAATCTTTTTCATAACCTATACCTTCACACATCAGAGCATGAAAGCTCCGGGCAAAAGCTCCTGCATTGTCGTTTTAACTGTCTCATTTTCATTTGCATACCAGATCGGAATCTCGGGCGCAAACTCATATATAACTTGCCTGCAAGCGCCACAGGGAGGGAAGATCTTGTCGCTGTCCACCCAGATAGCGAGCGCTGTGATATCCTTCCTGCCTTCGCTGATGGCTTTGAAGATTGCGCTGCGTTCGGCACATATACTCAGCGAATAACTGGCGTTTTCCACGTTGCAGCCGCTGATTATCTTACCATCGGAAAGCCTCAGCGCACTGCCTACTTTGAAGCCGGAATATGGAGCATAAGCCTTTGATGCCACATCTCTTGCTTCATCTAAAAGTTCTTGCATATCTTTATTCATAATCGACCCACCTAAGCCAAGAGCGAGAGCAATATCCCGCCCGCGATCACAGAGGCGATCTGTCCGCCCACATTCACACTCACAGCCGGCATTAAGAGGAAGTTGAAAGGATCTTCCTTTTGCCCCATCTGATGCACAACACGCGCACTCATGGGGAATGCCGAGATGCCGCAAGCACCTATCATAGGATTGACCTTTTCCTTCCTAAAGAGGTTCAAAAGCTTGGCAAAAAGCACCCCTCCCGCCGTATCAAAGACGAAGGCAATCAGCCCCAAAAGCAGGATAAAAAGAGTCTCTTTGCGCAGGAACAGCTCGCCCTGCATGGTGCTGGCAATAGTGATCCCCAAAAGTATCGTAATTATATTACCCAGCTCATTTTGCGCAGAATTTGAGAGGCTGTCCAAGACCCTGCACTCACGCAGCAAATTGCCAAACATGAGAAAACCGATCAAGGGCAAAGACTCCGGCACAAAGAGCCCGGCGATGACCGTGATCGCGATGGGAAAGATGATCTTCACCGTGCGCGAAACCTCGCCATCCTCATAATCCATACGGATCAGCCGCTCTTTTTTGGTGGTGAGCAGCTTTATCACCGGCGGTTGAATGATTGGCACCAGTGCCATATATGAATACGCCGCCACGGAGATAGGCCCCAAAAGATTGGGAGCAAAGCGATTTGCCACATAGATGGAGGTAGGTCCATCCGCCGCACCGATGATGCCGATGGACGCCGCTTCTTTGATATCAAAGCCCCAAGCTGCCGCCAGCAGGATGGTCACAAAGATGCCAAATTGAGCCGCAGCTCCAAAAAGCAACATGAAAGGACTCTTTAAGAGCGGAGTGAAATCAATCATCGCACCTATGGCAATGAAGATCAGAAGCGGAAAGAGCTCCGTTCTAATCCCCGCATCAAAGAGTATGGTTAGCGGGCCGCCCTCCCCTATCGCCGCAGACTTCGGGATATTTGCCAATATAGTTCCAAAACCCATGGGCAAGAGCAAGGCAGGCTCATATTTTTTGCGTATGGCGAGCCAGATCAAGACCATTCCAATGAGGAGCATGATCACGTTCTGCAACTTTATTGCCTGCAATGATGCTAACATTATATCCATTTTATCTCCAAGATTTCGCTTTACTCAATTTAAGCAGAAGCCCAATTCTTGTCAAGCAAGATCGGCTTTTGTGCTGAAACACCCCGACTCAGCACTCTATAAGATGTCTATTTTGAAGAAGAAATAATGTTTAGATTGCCACAAATAATTAGGCTCAGAATCATTGTTCTGAGCCTTTTTTATAATATAATTGTCTGACTTACAGGAGCTCTCAACATACCAGAGAAGCTTTGTTAAAGCCTATATCCCCTTCATCACCAGCGCTTCCCAAGGCTTACGCAGAGTATAGCCCATAATACGCCGCTTTTTGCCCAAGAGTCCATCCGGAACCCTATCTTCATAAGCATCCAAAACCATATAGTTTTCAAAGACCAAATCCAGTTCAGACGCCACTTCCTCACATATCTTGATCCCATTTTCCACCAACTCTTGATCGGTGAATTCCATGAGATTCGTATTGCAAACAAGCTCGTCAATCTTGAGTTTAGATGCCTTTTGCAACATATCAATCATAGCGATAATTTCGTCTTTATTCGTGGTAAAAGGCCGTGAAGTATTCACCACCAAGCGCATGGTATATCCCCGCTTTTCAATGTTTTCCACGAACCTACCCAAGGTGCGACATCCGGCAGGATCTCCCCCAACGTCCAAGATCACGGTCTTATCTTCATTTTGGATAGCGCCTTGAATTCTCGGCGAGATCATGGGCAGATCTGCATGCGAGAATTGTCCTTCCGGCGCGATGAGCTCAATGCCCTCGCCTTCAAATTCGTCGCGCACATCACGCGAGCGGAAATATGGATTTACCACGTCTAAATCTGCCAGGGAAACATCTTTGCCTTCCTCTCTCAAAGAGCGCGCAAGGTGTATGCTATATTCACTTTTACCGCTGCCATAAGCACCGATGATTACATATAATTTATTCATAATTTTACTCTCTTTTTCATCTGTTCATATAAACAAATATAGTCCATACAGTAGTCATCGGCAAGTTTTCTGATCTTTTCGTGATCGCGGACGCTATCCCCATCCCAAATGCCATAGGTATATATCCCCGCGGCTTTTGCAGCCATCACTCCGCTGAGAGTATCCTCCACCGCAAGCGACTCTGCAGCATCCGAGCCCAGCCCTTCCAGGCAATATAAGTATATATCAGGGTATGGTTTACCCTTGGTGATCTTACAGCCCGTGGAAGCAAAGTCAAAGAGCTCCCAGACCCCGTTTCTTTTGAGCACGATCTCTGCGAGTTCATAGGAATTACTCGTTGCCAGCCCGAGTTTCAGCGATGAGGCCTTGATCGCCTTGAGCAGATTTTCGGCTTCCGGCCGCAGTTCAATGGTGTTTCTATAATGATATCCCACCTGATCCGTCCATTCCTGCATGATTTGATAGACATTCTCTTTCAAGGAAAAGCGATCTTTAAAATACTGCGCAGTTTGGACAAAGCTATTGCCACCGGGGATATTATCGAAGAGGTCTTCCGGCACTTCTATTCCGCGCGAGGTGAGAAAATCTTCATCCACCTGCCGCCACAGCCCCATAGAATCGATCAAAGTGCCATCGAGGTCAAATATTATAGTATTTATAGTCATAAAAAAATGGAGCGGGAAACGGGGGTCGAACCCGCGACATCTACCTTGGCAAGGTAGCGCTCTACCACTGAGCTATTCCCGCGATTTAAAAAATGGTACCAGAGGCCGGACTTGAACCGGCACGGGTTATTCGCCCGAGGGATTTTAAGTCCCTTGTGTCTACCTGTTCCACCACTCCGGCATCCCAGTTAAAACATCCGGCACTGAGCCGGAAAAAGGTGGAGGCGACACCCGGATTTGAACCGGGGATGGAGATTTTGCAGACCTCTGCCTTACCGCTTGGCTATGTCGCCTCAAAAAATCTCTGGAGCGGGAAACGGGGGTCGAACCCGCGACATCTACCTTGGCAAGGTAGCGCTCTACCACTGAGCTATTCCCGCCCTAACTATCGTGAAATAACCAAAAGCCACGGAACGGGTTTTTTGTCAATAAAAAAATGTTTTCCACCCGCGCGAAAGAGGAAATAATGCTATTATTAAGCACCTTTTTTCCTGAGATATCTTGACCGGCTTCAAGCTGTTATCAGGTGCGAAACACTCTTTGAAATTCACCTGCATATTCGCCGATTTCCACTAAAATCACACAGCCTCCAAGCTGTTTACTTGACAAAAGCTCCCCCTTTGATATAGATGGCGCAGGAGAAAAATCATGGAAAAAACCTGCTACTTGGATAATGAAATCATCGCACTCGTGGATTGCAACAATTTCTACGCCTCATGTGAGCGCGTGTTCAATCCTCGTTTGCAGAATATCCCCGTAGCCGTTCTTTCCAACAACGATGGCTGCATTGTCTCGCGCAGCAATGAGATCAAGGCCTTAGGCGTCCCCATGGGCGCTCCCGGATTTAAATATGAAGCCATGATTCGCAAGGCAGGCGGAGTGCTGCTTTCCTCAAATTACTCCCTCTATGGCGATATGAGCGCGCGCGTGATGGAAGTCTTGCAAGAGTTTAGCCCCGAATTTGAACAATATTCCATAGACGAAGCCTTCATGAGACTCACCGGCATGCAGATACGCGACTGGGAAGCCTGGGCTAAAGACATGAGAAGAAAGGTGCTACGCTGGACAGGCATCCCCGTTTCGATCGGCATCTCAAACAGCAAAACCTTAGCAAAAGTCGCGAATCATCACTCCAAGCGCCATGCCGGTTTCCACAACGTTTTAGCCATACTAAGTGAAACTCGCCGCGAAGAAGCCCTGAAGCGCACCAAAGTAGGCGATATCTGGGGTATTGGCCGCCAGTATGAAAAGTTTTTAAAGCAACACGGTATAGAGAACGCCCTTGAATTCAGTCGCGCCGACCTGGGCTTCATCCGTAAATACATGACCATCGTAGGCGAAAAGACCGCGCTCGAACTCAGAGGCTTTTCCGTGATAGATCTCGAAGAACTCCCGCCACCCAAAAAGAGCATACTCACCTCAAAATCCTTTGGCAGCCTCATCTCCGACCTCAACCAGCTGGAAGAAGCAGTCTGCGAATATGCCACGCGCTGCACAGAAAAACTGCGCGAACAAAATAGCCTCGCCGGCTCGCTGATGGTGTTTTTAGGAACAAATCGCTACAGAAAAGGGCCGCAATACAATAACTCACTCACCGCAACTCTTTTTCCACCAACGGCATACACTCCTCAAATCATCAGACAATCCTTGGAGCTGCTAAGAGAAATCTGGCTGCCCGGCTTTGAATATAAGAAGGCCGGAGTAATGCTTTCCGGGATAATCGCTGAAGAGGATGCGCCTCTCAGCTTCTTAGAAAAGAGCTATTTAGACGACGAACGCAGCGACCTGATGAAGGCTATTGACAGCCTGAATAGAAGCATGGGGCGCGACACCGTGCGCTATGCCGGCAGCGGAATCAAGCGCGATTGGGAGATGAAACGAGAGCTGCTCAGCCCGCGCTATACCACAAATTGGAAAGACCTTCCCAAGGTGAAATAAATGAAATACACGATTAGAGCCAAAACCGAGCACAGGATCAAGATACAGCGCAGCGAGTTCATCGGCTTCCTCTTCCCCGTGCAAAGCATGGACGAAGTGCAAGAGATATTAAAAGAACATCAACAAACCTATGCCGACGCCACCCACAATTGTTATGCCTACATCCTGGGCTACAAGGGCGAAACCAGCTATTATTCAGATGCCGGCGAGCCTTCGGGAACAGCAGGCAAGCCCATCTTAAACGTGCTTTTACGCAATGAACTTTCCGGAGTGTTGGCAATCGTCACGCGCTATTATGGCGGCATCAAGCTCGGCGTAAAAGGGCTCATCGATGCCTACACCCAAAGCACCGCCGAGACCCTTGAAAAGGCAAGACTTTGCCAATATCAAGAGCTTTTCAGTTATGAAGTTCAGACCGAATACCCCCTCTTGGAAAGCTTGCGCCACAGGTTCCAGGGCTTAAAAATCAAAGAAACAGACGCAGAATATTCCGAGCAAGTAGTACTCAAACTTTCCGTTCCGGATTCAGCCCGCGAGGAATTAGAGGAAATTCTAAACTCCTATACGGCACAAAATAGACTAAGTTATTCTATGGAGAAATAATATTATGAGACGAATAATCATCTTATTTTTGCTCGTTTTTCTTACTTGTTCGCTTCTCGCACAAGTGAAAATCTTTAACAGCAAGAGCAAGAAAGAACTGAACTTAGAGAGCTTCGTGGATCAGCTCAGCACCTCCCAAGTAATCTTCTTTGGCGAGAAACATGGAGTGAGGCTCATCCACGAATTAGAGCACGCAATCCTGCCCGGACTTTGGGAGCATGACAACTCCCTCATCCTCTCTTTCGAGATGTGGGAAAGAGACCATCAAGAGGTGGTTAACGCCTTCCTGAATAATGATATATCCTTGGATGAACTCACCACGCAAAGCCGAGTGTGGGTGAACTTTGAGGACTATCTGCCCATGCTTTATTTTGCCAAAGAAAAGGGCTTGAAAGTAGTCGCAGCCAATGTTCCCAGGAATTATGCAGCGCAAGTAGCACGCGAAGGACTTGGCTTTTTGGATGAAATGGAACCGGAACAGCGCAAACTCATAGCCGAAACGCCCTATTTTGAGGATGATACCTATAGAGAACTCTTCAGCGAGGTGATGAATATTGGCAAGGGACATACCCCCGATAGCGACATGATGGAGAAGTATTACCAAGCGCAGATTGTCAAAGATGCCACCATGGCAGAGAGCATCGCACGTGCGCACAAAGAAAACCCTCAAAGCCTTATCATACATTACAATGGAGACTTCCATTCGCGCGGATATCTCGGCACGGTGACGGCATTTAAAAATCACCATCCCGAGCTAAATATCGCCGTGATCACCACCATTGTCATAGAAGAAGACGAGGAAGATCTCATTTCACGAATAGACAAGAACTTAGGCAGCCATTTCCTCATGGTAAATAGAAAAGATGTAAGGAGAGATTGATGATTCGCAAAACCGTTCACGCCGGAACTTTTTACCCCAGATTCGCACACCAGATCACCGAGATGATAGATTCTTGGCTGGCAAAAGCCGAAAATATCAATGACAAAGGAAGGAACTTAGGGCTGATCGTGCCGCATGCCGGATACGTTTATTCAGGCGAGTGCGCCGCGAAAGGCATGGCATCCGTCCGCCACGAAAACTGGGACAGCATCATCGTGATCCATCCCTCCCACCAAGGCAATCACTTCGATTTCTGCCTCTCACCTTTTGAGGAATATGAGACCCCTTTGGGCAATATCGAAAGAGACGATAAAACGTATCAAAACCTTATGCCCTATGCAGATCAGAATGTGCAAATCGATTACCACGCTTTGGAGCACTCCCTGGAAGTTCAACTCCCGCTCATCCGCTACTTTTTCCCGCAAGCGCAGATCTGCCCCGTGATGATGGGAAGGCAGAGCCCGACGGTCTCGCAAAAGCTTGCCGCCGCGCTATATGAAGCGGTTTACAAATCCGCACGCAAGATATTGGTGATGGTTTCCACAGACCTCTCGCATTATTACGATTCACCCACCGCCGTAAATATGGACATGCACCTGATTGATTACATCCTGAAGCTCGACGCCGAGGGCATGTGGAACGAGATGAAAAAAGGGAAACTGGAAGCCTGCGGGATAGGCTGCATCATGGCTCTACTCGAGCTCGCAAAGCATTATGACACCGCAAAAGGCAAACTTATTTGCTATACAAATTCAGGCGAAACCAGCGGCATGAAAGACCAAGTTGTGGGCTATGTTTCCGCACAAGTTCTGATCTAAATATAAGGAGAAAATTATGTTTGATGAAAAGCAAAAGCGAGAGCTGCTCGGCTATGCGCGCAATGTGATCAGAAAAAGGCTGGAAGGCGTTGGCTACATCACGCCTGAAGACCCCTTATACTCCGAGATGCGAGGCATATTTGTGACTCTTACAATACGTGGCAATCTCCGCGGATGCATAGGATATATCCGCCCATTTAAGAACATCTTAGACAGCATTCATGATATGGCGCTTGCCGCAGCTTTTGAAGACTCACGCTTTCCGCCCCTCGCTGCGCATGAACTCAGCGAGCTATCTATTGAGATCTCGATACTTAGCCCCATGGAAGAGATGAAGAATGCGGACGAGATAGTGATAGGAACTCATGGGCTTTATTTGCAACATCCTTATGGTAGCGGACTTCTACTTCCGCAAGTGGCGCCGGATTGGGGCTGGGATAAAGAGGAGTTCTTAAGGCAAATTTGTCACAAGGCGGGCTTGCCTTCGGGAAGCTATTTGGATCCCTCTGCTATGCTTTTCAGCTTCACAGCCGATATATTTTCTGAAGAAGATTTCGCTGATTAGTTGATATTTTGCCACATTTTCTGCATTTTTTCCAAGTCTTCCCTATTGGGTTCCGGTCATGATGTGGTCATGATATGGTCATCGCCATGAGCATATCATAAGCGGAAGCTAAGCTGTATCCTATGGGGAAGCAATGGTTTAGGCTCATCTATGTGAGAACTCATGAGGCTTTGGCTAAAAAACAGCTAATTTTGTGGAAATAAATCACTACAATTTAACAAGCTTGATTTCGCACATTGTATCTCGCAGAAATCATATTGCTTGACAAAATTGAAGGGAATATCACTTAATGTGTGCATGGCATAACATATGTATCCGTTTAGTTTTATGACTATTTTTCGCAAAACTAAAATAGCGTATAATTATGGTGGTTTAAAACTGAGTTAATAATTTTCTGTATCAATGATAAATTGTGGACTCGCTACTTAAAAGAGGTACTATCAGATGAATAGAAGAAGCAACGATAATGGAAGAGCTTTTGAATATGAAGTAATCAAAGCCTTCGAAAGAGAAATCAGTAAACACAGATCGGTTAAACTTAACACAGATGCCGGATATGATGCTGCCAAGCAAGCGCATGCTTCCATGAGCAATGAAATGTTGCAAAACTTTAGAAGTGCTGCAATTGCCGCAGTTAAGGTTGTGATCGATTATGAGCCATTAATAATAGAAAAATGTTCCGATTGCATAGATTTAAGCATCCAAACTGATAGTGCCGGTAAAAGTGGTGATGTGCGAGATATTATAATCGCCAGACCCAATATTAAATGGGAAATCGGATTAAGTGTAAAACACAATCATGATGCTGTAAAACACAGCCGTCTTTCAAAAAACATTGACTTTGGTGAAAGATGGTTTAACCAGCCTTGCTCAAAAGAATATTGGCAAGATATTAACCCGATATTTGATTATCTTGAAAGAGAAAAAGCTAAAAAGACACTTTGGCGAGACATTCCCAACAAGCAGCAAGCTATATACTTACCTCTCTTAAACGCATTTATAGAGGAAATTAAAAGAAGCGAAAAGACAAATAAAAATATAGCGAGAAATATGGTCGAATATCTTGTTGGGATGCACGATTTCTATAAAATAATCGGCAAGAAACAAAAAAGAGTTACTGAAATCTCGACATTCAATCTAAGAGGCGAACTCAATCAAGCTGTAAAAGGTGAAAAATTACTAAAAGTTATAAACATCAGTAAACTGCCAACCCGTATATTATACATAGGAATGAAACAAAAATCATTCACTACCGTAGAGATGTGCTTAGATAATGGCTGGGCTTTTACTTTCAGAATACATAATGCCAGTTCAAAAGTAGAACCAAGCTTAAAGTTTGACATAAGATTAGTTGGTCTGCCTGCCACGATATTAAACATTATGGTAAAATGGAACGACTAACACATCAAATAACACCATGAATACTTGACATATATATGCACTTTTTTAGTATTGTCGCAAAGTTAAAAGCATTATTGCAGACAGTAGCTTGACATATAGTTATAGCATAGGAGGTTGACTTGAAAATAGTATCGCTTTTCACAGGTGCTGGCGGACTTGATCTTGGATTTGAACAGGCAGGGTTTAAGACAATTTGGGCAAATGAGTTTGATCAATCCATTTGGGACACGTTCCAGTTTAATTTTCCAGATACAACCTTAGTAACTAATAGCATAGTAAACGTTGATTCTGCAAGCATTCCAGATGCTGATGGAATCATCGGTGGACCTCCTTGCCAAAGCTGGAGCGAGGCTGGTGCTGGACGTGGTATCAATGATGAAAGAGGTAAGCTATTCTATGAATATGTAAGAGTGTTGAAAGATAAAAAGCCAAAATTCTTCCTTGCTGAAAATGTTTCAGGCATCTTGCTGCCGAGGCACAAAACGGCTTTTAATGCGATAATACATAGCTTTAATTCCATAGGCTATAATGTTTGGTGGTCGCTACTAAATGCGAGCAACTATAGTGTGCCACAGGATAGAAAACGAGTCATTATTATCGGATTTCGGAAGGACTTGAATATCAATTATCTTTACCCCTCGCCCAGTTTGAGAATAAAACCATTGAGAGAATCAATAGGTGATATGCCTGAACCCCTGCCTGCACTCGAATCTAATAAGGCTAATAATCCCGCATCCTTAGCTATTCCTAATCACGAATATATGACTGGAGGCTTTTCTTCGATCTACATGTCTCGCAATAGAGTAAGAGCTTGGGATGAAGTATCTTTCACGATACAAGCCGGTGGTCGACACGCCCCCATTCATCCAAGTGCACCAAAAATGAAATTTATAGAACAAAATGTCAGGATTTTCAAACCCGGTCATGAGCATAAATACAGAAGGCTTTCTGTGCGAGAATGTGCAAGAATTCAAACTTTCCCAGACAATTTTATATTTATGTATAATAAGATTGCTGATGGGTATAAAATGGTTGGTAATGCTGTACCGGTTGAGTTAGCCAGAGTGCTTGCCTGTTCGATCAAACATGCCTTGCAAAAACGTACCAACGTACAAGATTCAGAAATGATACTAAGTGAGCCCATGCAATCCGTATCAATGCGACAGGCTTAAATCAACATTAACAAACATTGAGATAGAATCCCAGATTTTGTGGTCGCATTTTTTATACTATGTTTGGAACTAAGCATAACCTTCTACCACATTGTCTTATTGTTCACAAACAATAAGAACTTCTCAAGCCGATTATCTTAATTGTTGCTGTTTTTATTTAGCTAAATTGCAAATGATGAGTTGACAAAAAGCCGCGAGCTCTGAGCCTTGCCGAAATCATGTAATTTAATATGTATAATTTAGTTGTATATAAGAATATCCGGAGGATATCATGATCTTAGAAATATGTGTGGAAAGCTTTGAGTCTGCGAAGCTTACGCATGAGGCCGGTGCAGATAGGATAGAGCTTTGCAGCGCGCTGGATCTCGGTGGGCTCAGTCCTTCTGCCGGACTATTAAGACAGGTCAAAAGTCAGCTTCCCATCGCCGTCCATGTGCTCATCCGCCCTCGTAGCGGGGATTTCTGCTATGACGATTACGAATTTGACACCATGCTCAGTGAAATCCGTTTTGCCAAAGAGATGGGCGCGGAAGGTGTGGTTCTGGGAATACTTACGCCCCAAGGCGAAGTGGACATAGAGCGCGTTAAGATATTGGTGGATGAAGCTTTGCCCATGAGCGTCACCTTCCATCGCGCCTTCGATTATGTGAAGGATATGAGCTCCGCTTTGGAGGATATAATTGAGTGCGGCATTGCACGAATCCTCACCTCCGGCGGCAAACAAAAGGCCATTCAAGGGCTGCCTAAGATAGTAGAATTAAATGCTTTAGCTGATAGTAGAGTAGTCATCATGCCCGGCTCAGGCATAAACAGGCACAATGCGAGAATCATTGCCTCCACCGCAGGAGTGCAAGAGCTTCACTTCTCCGCCTCAAAAAAGATACCCGGCATGATGAAACATAAGAACCTTGCGCTAAGCCTTTCGGAAAGCGGAGAGGGCGACTATCTTGTGCGCAAAACCGACATTGAAGAAATCAAGAAAATAAGAGAGCTATTTTCATGAAAACAGTAGCGATAGGCGGATTCTTTCACGAATCGAATACCTTCAATCCCATCATCACTGGGCTGGAAGATTTCAACATCTTTGAAGGCGACGAATATGAAGACAAGAAGAATAGCTATCTCCTTGCCAAAGGCATGGTTGATTTCTTTGAAGAGCGTAAGGATTATTATAAAGTCTTGCCGCTGTTCTTTGCCCGAGCAGTTCCAAATGGCGAGATAGACCGCAATCTTTATCAAAGCCTTAAAGATAGATTCTTTGAGTTGCTCGAACAAGATGAAACGCCGGATATCTTTGTTTTGCCGCTACATGGCTCTATGCGCATAGAAGGAATTGGCTCGGCAGAAAGCGATCTGCTAAAGGACATTAAAGCGCGCTATCCGAACGTGCCGATTGTCCTTGGACTTGATATGCACGCCACGATCACCCAGAGCATGCTTTCGCACACGGCAGGTATGGTTGGCTTTAAGACTGCGCCGCATATAGACGCTTGGGAAACCGGTTATCACGCGGCGAAGATGGCGGATGAATTGCTGCGTAAAGGCGCAAAGCTCACTGTTGGCTATGAAAAGCTCCCCTACCTCATCGCCGGCGAAAAAAGCGAGACAGACTTCTCTCCCATGCGCGAAATAATCGCGAGGCTCAAAGAGATGGAAGAGGGTGATGATGTGCTCGCGGCTTCGCTGCTACTGGGCTTTCCTTGGGCTGATACCGAGGAGAACGGCGTCACGGCTTTAGTGGTGACAAATAACAATCAGGCCAAAGCAGACGACTATGCTCATCAGATCGCACGAGAATTTGAAGCCCGCAAAGATGAGTTCGGCTTTTCCTCGCCTGCTTATGAAGCAGAAAAGGCCCTGGAACTTGCGCTTAACGAAACTGTAAAGCCCGTATTTGTATCTGATTCCGGGGATAACCCCACCGCGGGCTCTACCGGAGATAATACCACCATTATCACTCTGCTTTCCACCGATCTGATAGACAATTGCAAAGGTAAAAAGATATTAGTTGCAGGTATTTATGATCCTATTGCGCTGGAGAAACTAAAAGAAAATATGCACCAAGAAATCGAGCTTTCCATAGGCGGGGTCTATGATACAGAGTATTCTGAACCCTGCACTCTGAAAGGCAAAGCAGTGCGTCATGTGGAAAACTTCGGGATTTTCGCCTCAGAACTAATGCTTTTTGAAACCGAAAACTTTGATCTCATCATCACCTCTAAACATATAGGCTTTACGGGAGTTGAGATGTTTAAAGCCCTTGAAATTGATTATATGAATACGGACGTAATTGTGGTGAAACTGGGCTATCTCACGCCGGATTTCAAAGAGATCGCCGCAAGGGGCTATCTCGCGCTCAGCCGCGGTTGCACGGATGAGGTTCTCAGCCGGCTAAACTACACTCATACATACAATTTGATATAAAATAGACAATAAAAAACGCCGGAACCCAATATGATAGGAGCTTAAAGGATTCCGGCTTTTTGTGGTTGGATTGTCAAATCATTTCAATGGCGTTCTTAGGGCACTTCTCTACGCATCTTGCGCAGCCTATACACTTTGCCTTGTCCACCACATGAACTTCTTTGAGCTCGCCCTGTATGGCGTCTGTGGGGCAAACCTTGGTGCAAAGCGTGCAACCTATGCAAGCCTCGGGGTTTATATCGGCCTTCTTGCGCATGCCGGCGAGAAGGTCTTGAATGGTCTTAGAAGGGCACACCGTGGCACAAAGTCCACAGTTCGTGCAAAGGCTATAATCTATGCGTGCAATATTGTTTTCAATGGTGATGCACTGCTCAGGACATTCTTTGGCGCAGAGTCCGCAAGCTATGCAAGGCTTTGCACTTCCACACACTTTGCGTGCATCGGCGCCTCTATCATTTGAAGAACATTTGATATATACGTTGCGGTTGATCGGGATGAGGTGGATGAGATTGCGCGGACAGGCTTCGACGCACATTCCGCAGGCGGTGCATTTGTCATAATCAATCACTCTCATGCCATTGGGATCCAAAGAGATAGCGTCGAAGGGACAAGCCTTGAGACAGTCGTTCAGCCCCATGCAGCCCCATGCGCAGGAGTTTGGTCCGCCGGCGATATTCACAGCCGCTTTGCAGGAATCCACTCCTTCGTAAGAATATTTCCATTTGGTATTGTTCTTGCCGCCGCTTGAGCAATGGATCACAGCCACTCTTTGCTCCATGGCCTTGGCTTCCATGCCCATGATCTTGGCGATGATGGCAACCGTCGCCGCTCCGCCGGGAGCACATTTATTGATTGCCTCGCCTTCTTTTACGATGCGATCGGCATATCCGGCACATCCGGCGAGACCGCAGGCGCCACAGTTTGCACCGGGTAAAATCTCGATGATCTCGGCAACTCGTGGGTCGATCTTTACTTCAAAAACCTTTGAAGCCACGGCGAGGATGAGCCCGAAGATCAGCCCCAAAGAGCCGATTACAATCACGGGGATTCCTATCGTGGCGAAAAGTGAGGCAGTTTGCAGAATAGTAAATAGCATCTTTTCTCCTTTAGATCTTGAAGCCGATGAAGCCGTAAAAAGCCAGAGCCATTATGCCGGCGAGTATGAGCGCGATCGGCATTCCCTGCATGCTTTTGGGGATTTCAGCTTTTTCTATGCGCATGCGAATTCCGGCCATTGCAAGCAGCACAACCGTGAAGCCAACTCCGCTAAAAAAGCCGTTTAGGGTGCTATCAAGGAAGTTGTAGGGCGTGATGCCATCGCTGCGAAACATGGATGTGTTCAGGATTGCAACGCCCAAGACAGCACAGTTTGTGGTGATCAACGGAAGATATACGCCCAGCGCGCTATACAGGGCGGGCGCGTACTTCTGGATCACCATTTCCACAAATTGCACGAGGGCGGCAATGGTGAGGATGAAAGCGATTGTCTGCAGATATTCCATATTGTAAGGCATTAGCAGGTATCGGTTTATAAGGAAAGTGAAAGAGCTGGCAAGGGTCATCACAAAGATCACCGCCAAGCCCATGCCCAGCGCAGAATCCAGCTTTTTGGATACGCCCAGATAAGGACAAAGGCCAAGGAAGCGAGAAAGAACGAAGTTTTGGATAAAGATGGCTGTCATCGCCATCACGAAGATTTCACCTAAGTAACCCATTTATTTCCTCTCCTTGATCATGTTCATGACGGCCATCAAAAAGCCGAGGGTGATAAATGCGCCGGGAGCGAGGATGGCGATCAGCATGGGATCGTAGCCCGCGGGCGTCACTCTGATATTTAGCCATGTTCCTGCGCCCAAAATCTCGCGAATCGTACCCACGATGGTCAGCGAAAGCGTGAAGCCCAAGCCCATCCCGATAGCGTCGGCAATGCTCATCAGCACCGTGTTTTTGCCGGCAAAGGCCTCTGCCCTGCCCAGGATGATGCAGTTCACCACGATCAGCGGAATGAAAAGCCCTAAGCTCTTGTGCAAGCCGGGCAAATAGGCCTCCATTATCATATCTACGATGGAGACAAATGCTGCTATCACAACGATATAGACTGGGATGCGTATGCTTGCGGGCGTGATGTCTTTGATCAGTGAAATCATGATGTTTGAGCAGATCAGCACGAAGGTGGCTGCGAGTCCCATGCCCAAAGCGTTTACCACGGAGGTGGTGACCGCCAGCGTGGGACACATGCCCAAAACTATGACGAATATGGGATTTTCTTTGATGATCCCTTTGGTTAATTCCTTTAAAAAGCTCATTGTTCGCCTCCTGTTTCAAGCGCCGATTTCAGGCTGTTTGCGCGCTCTCGGATGGAGTTTGCAATGGTGCGCGAGGTGATGGTTGCACCCGCGAGCGAAGTGATCTCTCCATCGTCTTGATTCACTTTGAGATTCAGCGCCTGCTTTTCTGCAAACTGAGCGGTGAAGCTCTCGTTCTCGCAATTTGCGCCCAGGCCGGGAGTCTCGCCTTGATCCAAAATTTCTATGCCGATGATGTTGAAATCTGCGTCGATTCCCACCATGGTCAAGATCTTGCTGGAATAGCCGTTCTCAGATGCGATAAACACGAAACCGAGGGGCTCGCTATCTTCATCAAGCGCGATAAAATAGCTCTCTCCGTCAACGGTTTCATGCTCTTCAAAAACTGCGCCGGGGATGAGCTTCTCACGAGCATCTATCTCGTCTTGCGCCTTCTTTGCGGCGATGATGGGAGTGGTTAGGCTATTCACAAAGGCAAGTATGCCGCTGGCTACTACGCTGAAAATAAATAAGATGAGTCCAAGCTTGAGATAGTATTTCATTTCTTCACCTTCCCAAAAGCTTTTGGCATGGTAATCATGTCGATAAGCGGCGTGAATACGTTCATGAGCAGGATGCTATAGCTCACGCCTTCGGGATAGCCGCCTACCAAGCGGATGATGATGGTCAAAACTCCGCAGCCGATGCCGAATATTATCCTTCCGTTCTTCGTCACCGGGGTGGTTGTATAGTCTGTCGCCATGAAGAATGCGCCGAGTAAGAGTCCGCCGGAAAAGATGTGGAAGAAGGGCAACATCAAGGAAGGCTCGCTGCCGGGAATGCTTCCAAAAGCGAAGCTGAGCACGAAGACCGTGCCCAAATAAAATAGCGGTATGCGCCACTCTATGATGTTCTTATATAAGAGGTAAGCTGCGCCAAGAAGGAGGGCAAAAGCGGAGACTTCGCCTATGCAGCCGCCGATGTTTCCCCAAAAGAGGTTCTTCAGTGTCTCCATCTCGGTAAGGCCGGAGAAGATGCGTCCGGCGAGGTCTATGCCTGCCTCGGCGTTGATCTCGCTCACGAAAGTGGTATCGCGCAGGGTTTGGGCTACTTTCAGGGGAGTTGCCGAAGTGATGAGATCATAGGCTTTTTGGGATGTTCCCTCAAAGTTTGTAGCAATCGTGTTGAAATTGTTTATCCCGCTCATGGTGTAACCTTTCACTGCTACCCAGCCGGCGGTCATGCGGGTCGGCCAGCTTGCCAAGAGGAAGGCACGGCCTACCAATGCGGGGTTTACGGGATTGTTGCCAAGGCCGCCAAAGACCTGCTTCCCAATGGTGATCGCGACTATGGCGCCGATGATGGGAAGCCAAAGCGGCGCGCCCACGTGTATATTGAAGGCGAGAAGCAGTCCCGTGAGAAAAGCCGAGCCATCGTGCACCGTGATAGGAACTTTGCGTAGTTTTTGGATCAGCGCTTCTACCAATACGGCGGTGATCGCTCCCGTCAAAGAGAGTATGAGTGCCCTTATTCCCCAGAAATATACGGAGAAGATAAGTGCGGGCGTAAGCGCCAAAACTACGTTCCACATTACGTTCTTAACTGTAGAGCCCTCATGAATATGCGGGGCAGATGAAACTATAAGTTTATTTTGATTTTCCATAATACTAATTCCTCAGTTCTGCTGCATAGCGGATCTTGCCGGTGTCTATCCATTGCACGAGGCGGATGTGGGCGGGGCATACGAAAGCGCAGCTGCCGCACTTGATGCAATCTCCCAGTCCGGCGCGGATTGCCATCTTCGCATCGTCATATTTAACGGCGTTTACTATGCCGAGTGGCATGAGATTCATGGGGCAAGCATCCACGCAACGCGCGCATCTGATGCAGGTGTGTTCCTCTATGCTATGGGCTTCCTGTGGGCTTAGAAGAACCAGTCCGCTGCTGCCTTTGCCCATGGATGCTTCCAGGGAGGGCATCGCGAAGCCCATCATGGGGCCGCCGGAGATGGCCTTGCCCAGTTCGCCTTTTAGTCCGTCGCAAAAGTCAACGAGATCGGCGAAGGATGTGCCTATGGGTGCTCTTAGGTTTTTGGGGCTCTTGACCATGGAGCCGGTGACGCTGATCACTCTGTCTATCAAAGGTTTCTGGTATCTCACGGCCTCATAGATGGCATAAGCTGTGCCTACGTTTTGCACTACAACGCCTACTTCCATGGGCAAGCCGCCTGCGGGAACTTTGCGTCTCGTTGCGGCGTAGATAAGCTGCTTTTCGGCGCCTTGGGGGTATTGCAGGCGAAAAGCTATAACGCTGAGGTCTTTCTCTTTGGTGCAATGCTTTTGCATTACGTCAATTGCATCGGGCTTGTTCTCTTCAATGCCCACTATGCCTTTGCTGGCTCCCACCGTCCTCATTATCACTTTCAGGCCGGCTATTATCTCTTCACCCTTTTCCAGCATAAGCCTGTGGTCTGAGGTGAGATAAGGCTCGCATTCTACACCGTTTAGAATCACGGTATCGATGGGCTTTTCTTTGGGAGGTGAAAGCTTTACATGGGTGGGAAATCCGGCGCCGCCCATGCCGCAGATACCGGCTTTGGCGATGCGCTCTCTGAGAATTACGGGATCAAAGGTGAGATAGTCTTCATCATCGGTGAGCTGTATGGCCTCATTCTTGCCGTCTGAGGTGATCTCTATGGCTTCGCTCATGATGCCTGTGGGATGCAAAAACTTGCCTATCTTGCTTATTTTGCCGCTGATTGAAGCATGCTGATTCAGCGATACAAAGCCGGCAGCTCCGGCAATGAGATCGCCTTTCTTTACTTCATCCCCTACCTTTACAAAAGGAGTGGAAGGGGCTCCGATGTGTTGTGAAAGATGTATGACCACTTTTTCTGCCAAGGGTAGCTCTGTTATTGGCTCAGAGCTCGAAAAATGCTTTTGGTCTGGAGGGTGTGATCCTCCGGGAAAGGTCTTTAACCGCATTGACTCTCCTATGGGCTTTCAAAGTAATGTGTGAAGCACTTAAAATATATTTCTGCCAAGTTTATTAGACTGTCTGCTTTGGCAAGTTTTTTCTTGTAGTGTAGTGATGTCTGAATGCGCTTAGCTATTATCATGGCGTTAGTTAGCTTGCCATTATTTCATCTTTTGAGTAAAACAGCATCACACATAAAAAGGGATTAGGAATACAAAAGAGCTTTTATCAAAAGCGGGATGAGGATCTCGTGTTGCCCAATGAAATAATAGCCTTTGCCACCGGTGAGAACGGGTCTTTGCACCACATTTACTCTTGCGCGATAGTGTTGGTTCATATCAAAGACGGCGGTGGTGAAGTCTTTTACCTCGCCATAGATGTTGCGGGCTACGGTGAGCGCTTTGAGGAACACCTCCGGTAAGACCACAGCAGAGCCGAAATTGAGATATGCGCCGCCATCATTCATCTTACTTACCTGGTGGCAAAGAATGCGGAAATCGCGGTGAGAACACTCCCCTATCGCTGCGCCGTCTGCATGAGGGCTTTGGTGTATGATATCCGTTCCGATTGCTACGTGAACCGTGATGGGGATGTCGTATTTATATGCCATTGCGAGCAGGGAAAGCTCTTTATTAGGTGCAAGACTGAGTATTTCTTTGCCTACTGCTTCGCCGAGGCCTAAGCCTTCGTTTCTACCCTTTTTGATGAAGCTGTTCAGCATTTCTGAGGTCTCTTCAGCCATACCGAAAGAGCCGTCTGCCAAGGCGCTGCCTACATCCTCTGAGGTTTGCCCGAAAAAGGCGATCTCGAAGTCGTGTATGATAACGGAGCCGTTCACGGCGATGGCAGAGACATAGCCCGCCTCTATCATCTCTATGAAAAGAGGGGCTAAGCCGCATTTGATCACGTGCCCGCCCATGCCGAGTATGATACCTTTCTCTTTGGCTTTAGCTTCCCTTATGCGCGGGATGAGCTCTCTTAGGTCTTTCGCACTGAGTATTTCGGGTAGGCAATCCAGGAATGAGGCGGTATCCACCTCTCCTTTCTGGGCAAAAAGGGATTTATCCACGATGCTGGGGCGATCTTGAATGGAGTATGTGCTAACTTTTCTTAGGTCTGTTTCTGTGTATTTGCTCACGGTAACGCTCTTCTTCGCTAAATATGCAGCCGCAATATTGTTGTCTATACATGCCTTCTTCTTTGGAGAGGCGTATCCCCTCTTGCCAGAGTGGGCGCCAGTCTTCATAGAAAAAGTCTATTTCATACAGGCGAGACATCTCTTGGGCTATCGCTATGATGCGCTCGTGCTTTTGATAGCGGCTATACAAAAGCGTGGTGGTGAAGGCATCAAATCCGCGTTCTTTGGCGAGCTTTGCGCTTGCTTCAAGGCGGCTACGATAGCAATATTCACATCTTGCCTCAATGTCGTCCATGGTGTGGCTGAGGAACTCTTGCAGACCATAGTCGTCCCTTTCTATGAGTTCAAAGCCTTCATCAGAGGCAAAGTCGCGCAGGGTATCACGTCTCTTTTGATACTCTAACAGGGGGTGGATATTGGGGTTATACCAAAAGGCAGAGACGGCGTGCCCTGCTTCTATCAACCGCTTGTATGGGGCGATGAGGCAGGGCGCGCAACAGGTTTGAACGAGGATCTTTGCCAAGTCTATCGAACTCTTTTAGTGTAAGTCTTTAGAATTCTTTGAGCAGGTTCGATGCTACGATTCCGCGCTGGATTTGGTTCGTTCCTTCATATATCTGAAGAATCTTGGCGTCGCGCATCATCTTCTCTACGGGATACTCTTTCATATAGCCATATCCGCCGAGGATCTGAACTGCATCGACCGTCACTTTCATGGCGACGTCCGAGGCGAAGTATTTGCACATCGCGCTCTCTTTGGCATAGCGTCTGGCGCCGGAGTCAATCATGCGTGCTGTCTGAAATACCAGCGCACGGGCGGCCTCTATCTGGGTTGCCATATCGGCGAGCATGAATTGCACAGCTTGGAAACTAGAGATGGGCTGGCCAAACTGGCGTCTTTCCTTGGAATAGCGAGCTGCGGCTTCAAAAGCTCCGCGGGCAACGCCTATGGCTTGAGCGCCAACCATGGGGCGAGATTTGTCAAAGACCTTCATTGCAGTAATGAAGCCGGTGCCTTCGCGTCCCACGAGGTTCTCTTTCGGGATGCGGCAGTCTTCAAAGATGAGTTCACGAGTGGAGCTTGCGCGTATTCCCATCTTGTCTTCCTTTTTGCCGAAGCTGAAACCGGGGGTGTCTTTCTCTACTATAAAGCAGGATGCTCCGCGTGCGCCGCGTGAACGATCGGTCATGGCAAATACGGTGTAGATGCCTGCTTCGCCACCGTTTGTGATCCACTGTTTGGTGCCGTTTAAGATGTAATGATCTCCGTCTTTGCGGGCTGTGGTCTCTATTGCGCTGGCATCGCTTCCGGCATTGGCTTCGGTGAGTGCAAAGGCTGCAAGTTGTTCACCGGCTGCAATCTGCGGAAGGTATTTCTGTTTCTGCTCTTCGCTGCCGGCAAGAAGGATGGGATACATGCCCAAGCCGGTGGCTCCAAAAGCAAGAGAGATGCCTGCATCAACCGTGCAAAGCTCTTCGGTGACCACTGCGAGATCCATCACCATGCCGCTGATGCCGTCATATTCTTCCGGCACGAGTATGGCAAAGAGGTCGCTCTGACGCATGACTTCCACTATGTCCCAAGGGAAAGTGCCGTCCTTGTCGTATTGCTCTGACACAGGTTTCATCCTTTCCTGGGCTATCCTGCGGGCTATTTCCTGCATCTCAAGCTGGTCTTCAGTCAAAAAGTAATCCATGTTTATCTCCTATAATTTACATTCTAAATATTGGTGCAGCCTGACTTGATTGTGGTATTATGTCAAGCGATAAATAAAACGAATGATGCTCACTATTTAGTGTAAAAGATCTATACTTCATGCTTTTATCTACTATTTATGAGGGACGTTATCCCTGTTGTTCAGTCTGTTCTTTCTTGCTCTTTGAGATCACATCTCGGAGCACCCAGGAGGCCGCCATCATGCCCATTATCGAGGGCATATAACTGATGGAGCCGATGGTCTGGCGCTTGCGTCCTCGCTCAAGAGTAAGCTCGTTGTCGCTTTCTACTTCACCCAAGGTCTTCATGGGCAGTTCGCTGGAGTATATGCAGGGGAAGTCCAGCTTTATCCCGCGACGGCGGAGGAACTTACGCACCCTTCTCGCAAGAGGGCAGTTATAGCTTTTGCTGATCTTATCCAGATGTATCTTGGTGGAGTCCAGCCTGTTTCCTGCGCCCATGATGGAGATGAAGCGGCGTCTGTTGCGCGCGAGATCCTCCAAAAGCCCGATCTTGGGGCCGAGGCTATCTATGGCATCTATCACATAATCGGCAGGAAAGCAAAGCTCTTTGCGGTTGTTCTCGTCGAGGAATACGCGGTGACACTCTACCCTTGCCTCTTTGTTGATAGAGGCGATACGCTCTTCCATGAGAGTGGTTTTGTGCTTGCCTATGGTGTCAAGGGTAGCCAAAAGCTGTCTATTGAGATTGCTGGCGCCGACTGTATCGAAATCTATGAGGATAAAGTGTCCGATGCCCGCGCGAGCAAGCGCTTCTGCGGCATAGGAGCCCACTCCGCCCAAGCCTGCGATGCAGACCGTGGTTTCTTTGAGCATGTCCAAAGCCTGCGCTCCTATGAGTAGCTCTGTGCGGCTAAAGTCTGTCATAGTCTCTCTCCTGTCAGCTTCTCGTAGTTCTCTGCCTGCACGCTGATGAGCTCATTGATCGGGATGCCGCTGATATGCGAACACTGTTCAACTAAGTCAAGTAGTCTGAGCAAGGGATTCTTTTCACCCTCAACTACATACTCCGCAGTGATATCCGTCTCGAAAAGATAGCGCCCGCTGTTTAGCATAAGCTTTAAGAGATCCCTCTTATCTTCCCTGATAATACGCCGGCTGATAGTGAAAAACATATCGAACTTAAGAAAGTTTTGCATGGGATTTACATGCCCCGCATAGCCGTGCGTGAGATATCTAAGCGGATATTCGCGCAGAATGTTATAAGCTTCTTGCTGATGTCCCACGATGTGCAGAACCACGGGCAGGGAGTATTCCACTGCCAGCTTGAGCTGCTCTATGAAGAGCTCTCTCATCTCGGCGTGATCCTTATTTGCTCTATCCAGCCCTATCTCCCCGATCGCCCATATCTTTCGCTGATCAGCAAGAGAGGTAATATCTTCAAGCTCCAGATCGCACTCATGCCAAAAGGGATGTATCCCGGCGCTATAGCGCAAGTTAAAATCAGGAAGCCGGACAAGCCTCTCATAGACTGCAAGCTCTTCTTTAGTAAGTGCATTTGAGAGCCAAGCCTTGATTCCCGCATCATTTGCAGCAGCCAAGAGCGGCTCTATATCCACCTTCTTAGAAAGATTTGCCAAGTGTGCATGAGCATCGCAAAGCATCATGGTATCAACTCCGGTAAAAGCTCGGTAATGAGGCTTGCAGAACGCTCCCCCGCCTTGCCATCAAGCGCATCAAAGAAGATCTTATTTGCCTCGGCACGTTTATGTGCGTATTCACCCGGATTCGCCAAAGAACGCTGAATTGCCGGCACAAGCTGATCAAAAGTATCTATCTGTACGCTGATATCGGCAATGAGGGCAAGAATCTCGGGCACACTTCGCGGCGCAGGCGGGATCTTCCAAGAGATGATAGGCTTATCCATCGCAGAACATTCCGCCGTGATGGAGGAAGTATCCACTATGCAGACATCAGCTTTTTGGATATATGGCAGAGGTGTCCCCTGGATGAAAGTAATGCCGGGAGTATCTTTCAGCTTCTTTATATACTCAGGCGAAGTCCATGGATGCACGCTCACGTAGATCTCGTAATCGGCGGTGAGTTCGGCGAGTCTATCAACCCAAAACTCAATTCCGCTCATGCCACTTTTATCGTAAGTAGCTGTAAAAAGGATTCTTGGCTTTGCCCCGGGCTCTCGCACCTCCGGTTCTTGATTCAGATAAGGATCGAGTTTGGGGAAGCCACCCACTTTGCCGCACTTCACCCCCGCTTTCTTTGCAATGGCAAGGTCATCTTCAGAACCATAGAGATAAAGCGCAAAATGAGAGTAATACTTTGCGGAGCCGATGCGCTTAAAGTAGTGCACACCATGCTTTAGTCCTATCTTCATCACCTTTGAGGAAGGGAACTTATGAGCAGAAACTCTACACATGATCGCCGCCTTGGGAAAGACGGGTAAGCGCCTGACCTTAATCCCTTGGTTTTTCAGCTCTTTATAAACGGCTTTCTTATCGGTGACAATCTCAATGGGCTTGAGGTGCTTCTGAACGGGCAGCCAATTCTCCATATCCACCAAAGTATGACAATAAAAGACCGTCTCCTCGCGCTTTTTGAAGACGTTAAGCAGCCGCCACATCGTGGAATAGAAAGGCTTGAGAAGATAGTGTGATAAAACCATTTATACCTCTAATTCACCCTCTTATCCATCAATTCCCAGCTTTTTTGTTTGCTTTTCAAACTTCCGTTTCCGCATTAGGTTCTTAGGCTTTCTTTTATGAGGAAACTCACCCGGATCGATAGCGTCCAATGCCTCAAGAGTGCGCCGCGCGATACTTCCATCCAGATAGGGGTTGATCTCCCCCATGACCTCCGAAATCACGTCCAACTGCCTTTGAGGCTCTTTTAGGAGCAAATCTAAAGCCTCTCTCAGCCCAGCTTCATCTTCCACATCGATGGCTCGATTGATGCCCTTTATCCCGCGAAAAGTGATAACTGGTTTGTTTAGCGCATAAAACTCATATACCACCGAAGAGGTATCCGAAATCATGACATCAGCCAAGTGCAAATAGGGCGTGATATCCGCATCTGTGACATACAGCGCCCGCGTAGGATCCATCTCTTTGAAAGGCTGTATAAGCTCTTTAGGCATAATGGGATGGAACTTGAAAAGCCAATACTCATCATCCTTCATGATCTTAGGAATAATCTGCGAGAGCTTCGACGCGCTTTGCATGCTGCGGCTGAAAGTGGGCGCATAGAGAACGATATTCTTATCGGACGGGATATTCAACCTTTGCCTGAGCCCCTCAATCTCACCTTCTAAGATGCCATCAATCTTGATCCAACCGGTTTCAAAGACCTTAAAATACTTCTTTCTTCTCTGCATCTTCAAAAAGCGACGCGTAACATAAGGCCCTGACGTGAAATAAACATCAAAGAAGCCCCGTATAACAAAGTGAGACTTTTTCTCCACGCCCAAACCGTGGAAAAGCTGAACCTTCACACCCGGCAATCTATGATGAACACGATTCTCCGGCGTGAGCACGAAATCAGGCGCATAGTCTATCACCTGATCCAGCCTGAGAAAGCACTTGGGAGGACGCAGTTCTTCTTCCACAAACGACTTCATTTCAGGAGAGCAAAGCACCGCCCAATCCCGCCCCTCTCTGCTAAGCAAGCGAGTAAGCGGACGTATCACCGCAGGAGTATATTGCTTTGTAATGTAAAAGAGATAGCGCATGGCTCAGATTCCGTTTTTGATATCTTCCTTGATTTCGGTAGAAGAGATTCCATCAGTGCGCGGAAGATAGACCACGCGACAATGCTCTTCCAAGAAGTCGAACTCACCCTTCCAATCATCGCCCATTACGAAGATATCTATCTCATTTTCAATCACATCACGCACTTTTTGCTCCCAATTTTCTTCCGGGATAACTTCATCCACGTAAGAGATTGCTTGAACGATTGCAGCGCGCTCTTCATAGGGATAAACGCAAACCTTGCCTTTGATATGATTAAATTCGTCTGTAGAAATGCCAACGATAAGGTAGTCCCCCAGCTCCTTAGCCCTCTCAAGCAGCCTCAAATGCCCATAATGAAAGAGGTCATAAGTTCCGTAGGTCAATACTTTTATCACATTTTCTCCATATATAAAAAATGGCACGCCGTAAGGGATTCGAACCCCTAACCTTCTGATCCGTAGTCAGATGCTCTATCCAATTGAGCTAACGGCGCGCACTGGTTCTTTCAAGATTCTACAAAGGGCTTTTTTGTCAACAAAAAAGTTATCACCGAGCTTAGTAATAACGAATAAAGTTGTGCCACTCGTGCAGATTTTGAGGCAAAACAAAGCTCTCAAGCCCCGTAGGGATAAGCAATTCAGCCAGTTTCTCCAATGCCGGATATTCTGTGTAGAAATGTCCTGCATCGATGATGGGAATACTGCTATCTAAGAAGCTATGATAGCTAAGATCTCCGCTGATGAAGATATCTGCTTTCTCTTCGGCGAGAGCCAGCGATGCACCCCCCGCTCCGCCACAGATGGCAATGCGTAGGTAGCGTGCATCATCATCTCGCCCCGCTGTCCACAGCCTCAGCCGCGGAACGTTGAGATTTTCCTTCACCTTTTCGGAGAGCTCGTTTAAGTTTTGCGGCGAATCTGCATGACACAAAAGCCCCAGCTCCTTTTTAGCGCTATCTCCCAATGGCTCTATCACTTCCAGATCCAAAGCATTGGCAAGCGCATGATTGACCCCGCCTATTGCAGCATCAAAATTCGTATGCATGCTAATCAGGGCAATCTTATGCTCTATCATCTTGATTATATTGGGGTTGCTGATATTTCTTAGCGGCTGAAAGATAAGCGGATGATGCGTGAGAATGAGATCATATCCATGCTCGATGGCATAGTCTATCCCCATGGCTCCCGCATCGAGCGCTATCAACACTTTTTTGGCGACTCTATCCGGCTCACCGATAAGCAAGCCAACGTTGTCCCAATCCTGCGCAAGCTCTTTAGGCGCATACCTTTCCAGCTGTATCAATATATCTTTTAATTTCACTGAACAATTCTCCTATTTACTGATAGAGGAATCTCTTAATCTTTTGCGTAGGCGTCTTTTCAAAGGGTTCTTTTTGCTCGATGATCTTATGCACACGCGAGAACGAAGACACACTGGAATTCAGATTATCGCGCAATTCAGAGAGGTGTTTTTCCATGAACTTTTCATATTGCACCGCATTGAACATCGAAACATTGTGTTTCTTTTTCAAGACATCCTGATTGAAGTAAACCCGCGCAACGATATTCCCTTCGCTTTCATAGACCAAAGACTCAAGAACGGTATCATTTTCATTGAGCATTGCTTCCAGCTCTTCGGCATAGATGTTATCACCATTTGCGCCGATGATCACATTCTTGATCCTGCCTTTGATATAGAGATAGTTCTTTTTGGTGAGCAAGCCCAGATCCCCCGTGCGGAAGAATCCGTCTTTGGTAAAGGATTGAGCGGTAAGCTCTTTATCTTTGTAATATCCTTTCATGACGGTGGGTCCTTTCACCTGAATTTCACCGATTTTGGTCTTAGGATCTGCATCCGCTATGCGCACTTCCAGCTCCGGGATGATCACGCCGGTAGAGCGGAATTTCACCACGGAAGGACTGCATCCGGCGATGAGCGGAGAGGTTTCCGTAAGCCCATAACCGATTGCATAAGGGAAGGATGCGTCATTGAGAAAGCGCTCCACATCGTGGGACAAAAGCGCGCCGCCGATGCCGAAGAAGTGCAACTCTCCGCCAAAGGTTTTCATCAGCTTTTTGCCCGCGATCTTGTGCAGCATTTTACGCGTTGGCGGGAACTTATACATCTTTCTCATCACGGGATTTGCATTAAGTTGAGGATATACCTGCAACTTAAAGATCTTTTCTATGATAAGCGGCACGGTGAGGATCATCGTGGGCTTGATCTTCTGCATTGCAGGGATGAGAATCCTCGCTGTGGGCGGTTTATCTAAATAAAAGACGCATGCACCTTTGAGCATTGGGATAAGAAATCCTATGGTGCATTCGTAGGTGTGTGAAAGCGGCAAAACAGAGATCAAGCGATCAAATTCGTCCACTTCCTGGATCCGAAGCGTGAGCCAGGTGTCCTTGACGAGATTTCTATGCGTCAAGACCACTCCCTTTGGGTTCCCGGTGGTACCCGAGGTATAGATAATCGCTGCGACATCTTCCTCATCCGGCTCGGTGCCGATAAGACCTACCGCTTCCATGGCTTTGTTTCTGAACCTCAAAAAGACATTTTTCGTATCCTGCAGATATTCCGCAAGCTTATCTTTTGTGAGATTTGCATCCACCGGACTAAGACTGTCCGTAAGAAAGATCTGTGGATCCTGTTCAAAATCGGCATAGCCAACCTTATCGTAATGCGTGTTGGATACAAAGATAGCCTTCGCTCCGCTGTGCCTGAGGATCTGCTTTATTTCATTTTCGTGGAAATCCACGAGTATGGGAACAACGACTGCACCCATGCTCGTGATCGCCAAATAAGCAACTCCCCAATTAGGCATATTCTGGGAGAGAATAGCAACTCTGTCGCCTTTGCGAATTCCATATTCGCGCAACATTACGATAACCTGATCAATCAATTCTCCGAGTTGAGAGTAGCTGATCGGCTCGCCTTCAACCATGGAAAGTGCCGGTCTTTCACCGTGGGTAGCGATGGTTTTTTGTATCATCGCCTTCAAAGTAAATTTTGTTGGTTCCATCACGACAAACTCCTTGTTTTTCATATGGTAAAGTGCATGAAAACCTGATGTTTCAGACAATCAAGCACGATTGAGGCAATATAATAAAAGCCTATTTTAAGTAAAGATAAATCTTGTAAAAGCAAAGAAAGATTGACAAAAGCAAGCAATATAAAGAATTGAATCAAGATAATATTATAGACCATAAAAGAGGAAAACAATGAAACTTACCATTTGGAGCTGGAATGTAAACGGCTTGAGAGCCATCATAAATAAAGACTTTACAAAGATAATCAATCGCGAAAACCCCGACATCTTGGGCATACAAGAAACCAAGCTGCAAGCCCATCAGATTCCCCCGCAAATCAGCGAACTGGAAGGCTATCACGACTATTGGTCTCACGGCGAGCGCAAGGGATACTCCGGAACCGCCATATTCAGCAAAGAGAAGCCTTTGCACTTCAGCGAAAAGTTTGATACCCACGAGTTTGACATCGAAGGCAGGATAAATATCGCCGAATATGAAGACTTCATTTTATTTAACGTCTATTTCCCCAATGGACAGCAAAGCGAGGAAAGGCTGGACTATAAACTCAGGTTTTATGACCGCGCCTTTGAAGTGATGCAAGATATGCGCGCCAAAGGCAAGGCAGTGCTTGTGGGCGGAGACTATAACACAGCCCACTTCCCCATCGATCTCGCTCGTCCCAAAGCGAATGAAAACACCTCCGGATTCCTCAGAATTGAGCGCGATTGGCTGGATAAGATTGTTGAGCACGGCTGGGTGGATACCTTCCGCAAATTCAATCCCGATCCGGATGAATATTCATGGTGGAGCTATCGCTCGGGCGCGCGTGCCAGGAACGTAGGCTGGAGGATTGACTATTTCTTTATCAATGAAGAACATATTGACATAGTGAAAAAAGCGGGAATCAGACAGGATATCATGGGTTCTGATCATTGCCCCGTTTATGTGGAAATTGAGATTTAATAAGCTTTAATAGGGATTGTGAAGAAAGGAAAGAAGATGAACAAGGCAGGAACAAATGGCAGGTAGTGCAGAACTGGTCGGTAAAAACCTACAAGATGCTTTAAAGATGTTAGAAGACGTGTGTGAGATTTTGGAAGAAGCAGATATTCCTTATGCTTTGGATGCGGGCACTTTATTGGGAATAGTTCGGGAAGATAGACTGCTTCCCTGGGATACGGATTTGGATATCGCCATCCCTGCCAATCATGGCGAGCGCCTGAAAGAGCTGAGAAAAAAGCTATATAAAGCGGGTTATCTCACCCGATTGAGGTTTTCTCGTTTGAATTGCGGCCCCATTCCTGCCAAATCTTTCCGCCTGTTTCGGGTTTATACACGCCGGTTTTTCATCTTCAAAAAAGAGAAGCTCATGGATATCTTTGTGAAATATAAAGATGGAGACAGCTACTATTGGGTGGTGCAAAGTGATGAGCCCATCCTGCAATCTTGTGAGGCAAGGCATTTGGACGAGAGGGTGAAAAGAGAATTTAACGGTAGAGAGTATTATATTCCACAGGATTATGATGGATATCTTACCAGGCATTATGGGGACTGGCGGACACCTAAGAAGGACTATGATTTTCGGGATGAATGTGGTTGTAATATTGAGTATTTTGATAGGGGTGATAAGTAGAGGGAATGCGCTAACGGCGCATGCGGCAACGGGGACGTTCCCGCCCCAAAAACAGGGGCGAAAGTGATGACGGGGGCGGTGTTGCGACGCGCTTGTTGCAACGAGCGACATCGGGCGGGTGCTTGCATTAAAAGACAGAAACTGGGGTTTTCTCGGTCAACGGGAACGTTAACCTACTGATATATAGAAAGCTACGCTTTCTCAGGCAACAGGATGTTGCCTGCCCAAACCAAGGGCGTTAAGCTAAAACTTATATCTGAGGGTGAGCATATCATCTTCAAAGCGCAGTCTCAATCCCTCTTTTCGCTCCTCAAAATCCACCAAATGAGCATCTACATAGGCATCTATCATGCTGAGTACAGTAGTGACACCAATCCACCATATATTGCTATTTCGCGCTTCTTTATGAGTTTCATATTCTGCCTTATAAAAGCCTTCCATGGCAGGATCGGCATCTTTCATGAGTCTCTTTGCATCACGCGCCTTGTTATCCTGAATAATGGTGTTTGCGATCAAGAAACTTTGCACACCAACCACCGCTCCAGCTTTGAGATAGGCGCCATTATAGACCTGTCCCCCGCCGGGCACGAGCGCGGAATATAGCATGGCTTTATTCGGATTTGCAAAAGCGATCCCGAAACAAAGAAACAGCGCTATGATAGATAATTTTCTCACTATTACTCCAATTTGATGATTTGCACCACTAAGAAGGAAAGCGCATGCCTGTCAAGCATGATGTTTTTTTCCCTGCCGCACATACTGGTTTATCGAGTAAATTCTGCCCTCTTTTTCATGGCTTCCTTATAGGGTTCCGGTGATGATGTGGTCATGATATGGTCATAGCCATGAGCACATCATAAGCGGAAGATAGGCAGCAATCAATAGGGAAGCAATGACTTAGAGCGTAGCTGCGAAAGGAATTGCTCATGGAACAGAAAAAGGACAAAAAAACAGACTAAAGAGCTGCCACGGCAGCGTGCACTTTTGCTATATTTTTCTCCTGAATTTTGCAGGCAGGAAAGTCTTTATTAAAATAAAAAACATATCCCTGATAGGCTTCTTTATAGGACTTTAAAGCGGCTTCAAAATCCTTTTTGATAAAGAAAATATCTCCCAAACGTGAAACGCAGGAAAGATAGCGCGGATGGTTTTTGTGATGCACGCGCCTAAAATCGCTCATAGCAAGGCGTATCATCTCTTCCGCAAGCTCAATATTGCCCAATTTAATGTGGATGCTGCCCAAGTTATGCCGCATCAAAGCATGATATTCCACATAGTTCACATGCGGCCAAGAGGTGAAATATTTGTAAGCGAGCTTTGCATAGGCGAGAGCCTTCTTAAAATCACCACGTTTGAGAAACAGGGAACTGAGATTGTTTAGCCTGTCTGCCACATTCGCGCTGCGCGGCGCTACCATCGCCTCTATCCTCAGCGAGCGTCTGAGCAGGATCTCCCCTTCATCAAATCTTTGCATATCTTTATACAATCTACCGAGGTTATTGATATCCCCGGAAAGCTTTATCTCATCCCCGCCGGTGAGTCCGGTATTTGCTCTAAATGTAATGTTATAAATAGCTTCCGCCTTATCATAGAGTTGAGCGGAGTGGTAAATAATTCCCAGCCAAAACAGACGGCTGATATGCCTGGAACTACCGAATCCAAAATATTTTCCCGCCAAAAGAGTTGATTTCCTTTGGTATAAAAGTGCTTTGCGCCAATTGTTTTTTCTTCTGTGATAAAGTGCTGCCTTATAATAATCTGCTTCCGCTTGGGGAAGGTTGCAGCTTTTTTCGTGATGATAGGCAATCTCATCAATGTGTGCGCCCAGGTCCCCGCCATAGTATGAAGATATGGCACCTGCGGCGATCTTATGCAGCTCTTTCGCTTGGCTGCTGAGCATTCTTTCATAGACCACATCGCGAATCAGAATGTGTCCAAAAGAGTAGATCCCTTCACGATATTTTTTCCAGAGCCTCATTTGAACGCCGCGCTTGAGCTCTTCATCCAGCCTTCTCTCCATCATGAAAGCAAGGAGATTGGTGCTGAAATTGTTGCCTAAGATCGCAGCGCAATAGAGACACTTTTGCAGAGACTTGCCGAGGCAGTCTATACGGCTGTTGATAACGTCGCTGATATTGAATATTGCCTGATTGAGTTGGGATTTTCCGTCTTCATATGCAAAACTATGCTCTAAATAGCTATAGCCCAATTGCTCTAAAAACAGGGGATTTCCTTGGGATTTTTGGATGATCTCCTGCAAGATGGGCTGCTCTTTAATCTCTTTATCTATAATATCTTCCAAAAGCAGAGCGGAATCTTTTTCATTTAGTTGTTCCAAGTGTATTTCATGCTTGATAAAATCCTCAAGAAAGAGGTCGTATGTGTGCCCTTGATCGAGATACCTGCTCGTTGCAATTATAAAAGAGGCATGAGTTTGCTTGATATGTATGCTACGCATATAGTCTGCAAAATCTTTGTCCAACCACTGGATGTCATCGAAGAATATCAAAAGTTCTGAGTCGTTGATCAGTGCGGTAAGAAAGCCGACAAATGCCTCTTTTTGGAGGTTTTCACGCTCAAGAGGCGTTCCCCTCTCAAACTCGCTTTCCGGGTATTGTATATCTAAAAAGCTTGCCAGTGCGGGTTTTAACTCTTCATCTTCCTGTTTTGGCCAGTTCAGCTTAGATAGGATCTGTTCATAGTTTGCCAAGGCCTCGGCATTGGTGAGCTTATCGTCTATCTTAAAATATGAATCTACCAGCTGGCGCAGCGCATAGAGTCCGAAATGAGTCTCCCTGTATCCGGCAAGAAATATCTTGTTTACATTCTTGGTTTTTTCATAGAATTCCCAGGCGAGGCGACTCTTGCCCTGCCCCGCGTGTCCATGAATGTAAACTATGTGGTTTTCGCGCCTTAGACGTCCATATTCAAAGAGAGTGTTCAGGCAAGAAAGCTCCTTTTCCCTACCCACGAAGGTGCTCTGGAAGGTAAGCTCATGCTTTTTCTTGCGTCCTTTAATTTGGTAGGCTTTCTCGGTGCCGCTATGAAGGCGGATAAGATATTCGCCGCTTGCCTGTTTGAAAGTATTTGCATCGCAGAGTATTTAGCCTTCTTTTGCCTGAGTTGAAAGAAAAGAGGCGTGATTCACGGTTAGCCCCAAGGCGGTGTATTCCGATACTTCTCCTATTCCCACCATGCCCACATAGCTGTATCCGCTGCTGATGCCTATTGCCATGGTTTTCTCGCTCTCTAAAAAGGATAGTGAAAACTCACAAGCCTGAGAGATGCTGCGTCCGCTGCTTTTGGGAGCGCCGAAGATCAATACAGCCTGCGCACCTTTATCGGTGTAGTCGATCTTATTGATAAAACCTTCGTTTTCATAAGCAAGACGATTGAGGTTTAAGATACAGCGTGATTTGTGTTTGGCATTATGGATATCTACAAATACGGCGACGATGGGGCGCACCTCGTTATCCACCGAGATACCTCTATGATTGATGGGATTGAATTGGGTCCTTATTTCCTTTAAGGAATCCGGCAGTGTAAGGGAAAATCTTTGCTTGGGTATGTATCGGCTTTTGCATTCAATGTCTGCGGAAAGCTCTATCTGCCTGAGTGCGGCAGGCGTAGCGGAATATTGCAGCTTCTTTTTTGAGAGTGTATTGAGTTCCGCCAAGGGTTCGCCAAAAAAGAGATATTCGCTCTGATACTCGGTGTTCATTATTCCCCATTCAATATCCCCGAAAGCGATCGTTTCGCGCATTTCGGGCTGAATGATGCTGTCATTGACCTCATAAGAAGGGAGCTCGGCAAGATGCTCACGTATCTCCTCAATAGTCTTTTGCATGGGAAGAGCGTCCTCGCCCTCGAATATGCAGCAAATGGCATCTCCCACAAAAAGATTGATAAAACCGCCATGTTTATAAATGGATCGGATGGGAATTTGTTGAATGTCGTCCAAAAGTTTAGCCACTAAATCCACGCCGTGTAAGCCGGACATTTGCATCTTTTCCACGATGTGAGTGAAATCCACCAAGTCTAAAAGCAAAACAAAGCCGCGCAGAGTACCCCCCATCCGCCCCGCCTCATATTTCCGTAAAATAAACTCTGGTGTGTATCTGATCATATCAACAAAACTGCCTTTGCTTTTTTAAAAAACTGATTAAATTAAGCACTTATCAGAATTCATCTACCGAAACAATCAAATAGATTCCTTCTGTCCAAAAATTACATTTCACAAAGAATTAAAAGACTTAGTTTTCTGTCAAGTTTTATGCAAAGAATAGCTCCCTTTCTCATGTTTATTTATTGATGCGTAATTATTGGCTATTCTTGGCTGCGATTATCGTCATATTTAATTATATTTCTATCACATAGCCGGGTGTAAATATCGGCAAAATCTCTGTGATCCTGTAATATACAGGAAAGAGCTATGTAGCGATATCCCTTAACTTATCACTTATTATCTAAAGCGCAATGTTTGTTCTACTGCAAGCAATTAGGGCATGTCGGCGCTATGTTTTCGTTTAAGGGAAGCTGCTGAGTCGATATATTTCCACAAGCTGTGTAAATATTTATACTGCACTTAAATTTGAACTTGACAGTAAGCATTCTCTATATATAGTTAATCTCATAAGTTTACAGGCTTTTAGTGCTTGTTTATTTCAAATTGGCGGCTGCCATGCAGTACAAATCAAATCTTTTCATTTGAAAACACATCTTTGAAAGCCAAACCCGCCTCAGAAAAGGCAAGAAACAACAAACCTCAAAATGATATCCGAAGGAGGTATATCATGAAAAGCCGCAGTATATTGAGCCTTACCCTGCTAATCTTGATGCTGACATCTGCTCTCATTTTAAGCGCCATGAGCAAGCCTTTTTCCTATTTTAACACAGAAGACGACATAAGCGTGCTCCAAGAAATTAAAGTTTGCCAATGGGCGGGCAGGTGGAAAGAAATCTATAAATATGTTTTCCAATACAATCCCATTGTAATTCATAAGCCCGAGCTTGCGATCTTGGAACGTTATAACAAGATGTACGATCCCGAAACATGGACACTCTTTGAAGACATCAGATTTACTTATGGTACAAACCGTCTTATTTCGAGCTTCACTTCAGTCCCCGTGGATGATTACCCTTATGTGGAACATGGCGAGATTACTTATGACTCTGAAAATAGGGTCACAGACTTCAATTACAGCATGGGCTATTCCAATGATTACACTATTGATATTACAATAGACTACCTCTCTGAATATGAGTTTGAACTGCATTTATCCAAGACCTATGAAGAGGGCTCTGAAGAACGATCTGTGCAGATGGAGCTGGACTCTCAAAATCGAATAAAATATTTTTATGCCCAATCCCATCGGGTGATAGACGGCGAGTTTGCCGTGGATAGAGAATATAAAACCGAATATATCTACTATCCGGATGACGAGACGGACTCTCGCGATTATATCCGGCATCTCAGCGAAAACATCTATAACATAATATTTCTCGATGGCGAAAGAAATTGCGGCAAGATCAAAGAGATTATCGACTATTCTTTGGATGATAATGAAATCTGGTTGCCTTACTATAAGGAAGAATATATCTATTCGGATTCTTCTCAGCTTATTTATAAAAACAAATATTACTATGATTCGGGTTATCATCATATAGTGCTAAACACCTTAAACGACGATGATTTTTGGCAGGAAAACTATCGTCATATATATGAATACGACGACAACGGCAATCTTATCCGCGATATTTGGCAATCCTTTATTATTGCCCAAAATGAATTTCTAAACTATAAATTGAAAGAATATTCTTATGGCAATATCACCGAGATTGAGGATGCTTCGTCCCCGGCACTACCGTCCATCTCTTTATCCATGTATCCACAGCCTTTTAAGGACGAGATCAACATCTTTGCAGAAAGCAAAACAGTGGATGCCATTGATATCGATATATTTAATCTAAGAGGTCAGAAGCTAAAAAGTTTTGTCGGCTTTTCAGGTAAAAACTGTGTTTGGGATGGAAGGGACGAAAGCGGTAGAGCTTTACCGGCATCAATATATTTCCTGCGTGCCAAGCAGGGGGATGATAGTATCATCAGAAAAATAATCAAGACCAAATAATTAAAGTTCTTAACAGCAACAAAGCGGCTGAGACATTCTCAACCGCTTTGCTATGTTTATCTAATTTCAAACAATGCTTTATTTTTGGGATATCAAAGCACTGTAATCTTCTTGCTGATCTTGGTCTTTCCATCTACCTTCACGCGAATGAAATAGATGCCGGAAGAGACCTTTTTGTTATTTGCATCTCTTAGGTTCCAATCATATTCAAAGCCGGTGTTGCTCTTTTTGCCGGTATCGGTGATGCTGTTAACCTTTTGTCCGCGCAGGTTATAGATCTCCACTTCGTGATGCTGTGTATGAAGCGGAGTATCCAGCTTGAGCTGAATTAGGCTGCGCGCAGGATTTGGATAGCAGCTGAGCGCAAAGTCTTTCACGCTCGGGATGTGATCGTCCTCATTTGAAACATGTCCGTGATAGTTCTTAAAACTCACATTTCCCCAGCCGGAATAAGGCATGCCGGAGGTGTCTTCAAATAGCACAACCGGGAAGTAGGTGTTATCTGTATCCGGTGAAACATTGAGGCTGAAAGAGCAATTTTCCGGCACAGAATTGTCTTGTAAGGTGTATGGGATATGGTAACAATGGTAATAAACTTCTCCCCAGTCATCACCTGCTTCCCACCAAGCCTTGTTTACAAAGAGTTCGCTATTAGTCACATAGGCAACATAAAAACAGTCATCATCATCTCCCCAAGAAGGTCTCGTGCTAAGAGAGGCACTGGTGAATTCATGCTCGGAATAAGATGACCCCATATTACTAAAGGTAAAATCCTGCAGATTGATGAGCAACATTTCCAGAATATAGTGGTGGGTGCCGGTGTAAGATAACAGCACAATAAGCGTGTTCTCATCTGAAAGAATCATATCCCTGATCTTGTAAGAATCATCTGGATTGTAGCGTTTAGTGATATACCAATAGTTGAGCCGGGTGAGGTCTTTCAAGTATCCGGAGCCGTCGTCGTAGATAATGCTGTTATTGTGGACAAAGGCATGTTTATTTCCACGCTTTGCAAAGATCTTTTTCTGAGTGGCTTTGGCAGTTATCACCTTCTCATGCCTTATGGGAAGGCTCTCTCCGGCTTGGTTTACAATGTTTATCCCGTGATCGAAAATATGGTTAAAGATGAAGGAGTTATTTCCGTAAAGGTCGGCTAACTCGAATAGACGTAAATCCGGGTACATTTCATATTTATAGCCTGCTCCGGTACCGCTTGCGCCGGGATAGTTCTGAGCTTGCATCGTGATACCGAGAATGGGATCCTCTATTGGCGGCGCAGATATAGGCCCGCCACACATATCAAGCTCTACATCCCAAACTCCGCTATTGGAGGGGTATTCGCTATCACTTCCACTACGATGCACGTAGCCTTTCCTATTTTGATATACATTTCCCATCACAATAATTTTACCTCTTTCCTTATAGGGATTAGCTTCCGGCCAGAGGGGATTGTAATATGGCAAATCGAGATTTGCAGGCCATGGCTCGGCAGCTGTGGGAGGATATTTACGGCGATGGATATCTATATTTTCATAGAGAACTTGCTCACCATCCTCCTCTATAAGTGCCGCCGGTGTAGAAGGATGGGGATGCTGATATTCAAAGGTGAAGAGCCCTGTACGCTGCTGATTGCCCATGGCATAGATATTTGCATATATATAAGCGGGATCATCATCTGCACGACAGAATGGATGGATACGCTCGTTTGTAATAGGATCTTTATAACCGTAGGCGATCACCACATTTCTCTCGCTGATCAGGTTTACAGAATCCTCATTATTTGTATTCATATCGTCGCCGGCAGCGGTATTGGCTAAGGTGATATCTCCAATTATCTTGATATCCCTGCTTGCGCTTATATTGTGATGACCGCTAAAGTTACCTTTCAGCCAAAGCTCGGCATTTACAAAGATATTTTTCTGCCCTGGACTTATGCTAAACGGAGACCAAAGCGTATCCTGAACCGTGTAGCTATTTGTGTAAAGTAGCGTTGAGGAAGCATCGGGCGGATAGGTGTCATAGACATCTACTTCCACTCTTCTTGGCGTCAAAATGGTGCCTTCCATTGCCGTAAGGTTATTGCCTTGGTAATCGAGATAAATAATGGTTCTATCAGGAGCGTTGCCGTGACCATTGATAATTGTGCCGTATGCACGCACCGGATTGTCGCCGCTCATGCCATTAAAATCTTGTTTTTCGTGGTAGCCTTTTTCAAAGATTTCGCTCTGGTCAATGCCATCAGGGCACTGCATTTCTCCTTTGCAGATTACCGGAGCTTGAAACATTCCGGGATAGAGGTTGGAGTAATGGATTAAGAAGTTATCACGACTGCAAGCAGGAGCAGATAAACTATTGGGCAAAGTCCAAAAAACTGTAGTGTCGTTCATTGACTTAAATTGCTCATAGAAAACGCCGTAAGGCATGTTGCGGATGTCGGCAGTTCCATCCTTGGTGAATTCATATTGAATGCGTTCAGGATAGGGTTGATCTACCTTGAAAAGGTATTCTTCGTTATTGCGCATGAAGGGATATGGGGCTAAATCTGTACCCGGCATATATTCGGCATCGGGCAATTCTTGGACTAACAAAGCACCTTCTGAGGGAATTACATTGAAGCGTGTATTGCCTATGGAAAGCACGATATTGCCTTCGATCTCGTTGAGCACGGGCTTGTGTGTCCAAGTTTTACTGTCGGGAACGGGTATTATATGTTGATCCCAGTTTGCACCCATGTCAAAACTGTAATGTAAGTTTACTGCTGTGATTTCTTCAAAATAGTTATTATCTTGAGGCTCAGCGATCTGCGCCTCGGCATATATAAATATCTCGCTATCGTAATAGATGGCAAGATCATCGGCAAATATGGAGCTGTAGTCGGTGGTATTTGCGAGACTTAGTCCAACGCTTAAAACAAACATAGCCAAGAGAATCAGGCTTGGCACCCGATAACGTACTTTCACTTTTCTCTCCTTATATTAATTTCGCTTTGTTAATCTACTGGTTTTGCATATTAATTATCTAAAGAAAATTATAACACTGTAATCTTCTTGCTTATCTTGGTCTTTCCATCTACTTTTATGCGGATGAAATAGATGCCGGAAGATACCTTTCTATCATTTACATCTTTTAGGTTCCAATCGTATTCAAAGCCGGTGTTGCTCTTTTTGCCGGTATCGGTGATGATGTTAACCTTTTGTCCGCGCAGGTTATAGATTTCCACTTCGTGATGCTCTGTGGGCAGCGGAGTGTCTAACTTGAGCTGAACGAGGCTGCGCACAGGATTTGGATAGCAGCTGAGGGCAAAGTCCTTCACACTCGGGATGAGCTCGTCTTCATTTGAAACATATCCATAATAATTCTTAAAGCTCACATTTCCCCAGCCGGAATAAGGTAAGCCGGAGGTATTTTCAAATAGCACAATCGGGAAGATACCATTAGAATACTCCAACATAATATTGAAGCTGATAGAGCAATTATCCGGCACGTAATTATCGACTAAACCATAAGGCTCACAGTGCCACCCATATACGGGGTCACTGCCCACACCGCCCCACCAAATCATATTTACAAAGAGTTGGTTGTTGCTTACATAAGCTAAATGTAGCGTGTTACGAATAGTTTTTGTAAGAGAAGCACTGGTAATTTCATGCCCGGAATTGAATGACTTTATATCTTGGAAGCTCATATCTCCAAGATTGATGAGCATGAGTCCAAGACCACGATCATTGTTATAAGAAGCCAGTATAGCAAGCGTGTTCATAGGTGAAAACACCATATCCACGATCTTATAGCGATCATTGATGTGCCCGGGCATATACCAGCTGTTGAGCTGGGTGAGGTCTTGAAGATTACCGGTGCCATCGTCATAGAGAATGCTGTTGTTGTGGGCAAAGGCATATCTGTTTTCGCTCTTGGCAAAGATCTTTTTCTGCGTTGCTTTAGTGGTTACCACCTTCTCATTTATCGTGGGCAGGATTATCCCCTCTTGATTTACAAGGTTTATCCCGTGATCGAAAACATAGCTAAAGATGGATGTATTTATTTCATTAAAACGTAGGTCCGGAGTAATTTCATATTTATAGCCGCTTCCAAAGCCGGCAGCACCGGGATAGGGTCTGGTGGCTAAAGTGCCCGGATAGAAGTCGTTGTATGGAGGTGTATTAATGGGACCGCCACACATATCGTTTTCCACATCCCAAACTCCGTTATTGGAAGGATATTGACTATCATTTCCACTGCGGTGCAGATATCCGTATCTATTTTGAAAAACATTACCTTTCACGAGCAATTTGCCTCTTTCACCATAAGGCTGAGCTTCCGGCCATAGCGGATTGTAATATGGTAAATCGAGGCTCATAGGCCAGGGCTCCGTAGCTGTGGGAGGATATCTATAGCGATGAATATCCACATTATCATGGTAAGTAACCTGACCTGAAGGATAGTCAAAATCATAAAATGCCGGAACGGAAGGATGAGGATGCTGATATTCAAAGGTGAAGAGCCCGGTACGCTGCTCTTTTCCCAAAGCATATATATTTGCATAGATATAACATGGATCACTATCTGCACAGCAAAAAGGATGGATGCGCTCATTTGTAATCGGGTGTTTATAACCATAACCAATCATCACATTTCTCTCGCCGATTAAGTGAACTGAATCCTCAGTATTTGTATTCACATCATCGCCGGGGACGGTATTGGATAGCGTAATATCGCCGATGAGCTTGATATCCCCGCTGGCGCTAAGAATATGATGACCACTAAAATCACCTTTCAACCAAAGCTCGCCATCTACAAAGAGGTTTTTGATTTGAGCAGAAGAGATATCAAGGGGCGTCCACACAGTATCACGAACCGTATAGACATTGGTATAAAGCGGGGCTTGGTCGGGATGTGGCGGATAGGGATAATAAACATCTGCATTCACTCTTCTTGGCAGGGAAAGAGTGCCCAGGAGACAGGTGATTTCTGCGCCTTGGACATCGAGAAAGACTATGGTTCTATCGGGAGTATTATAATTGATATGAAAGCCGGTTTCCCGCACCGGATTGCTACCGCTTATGCCGGCAAACTCAATATTATCGTAGGCTCCGCCTAAAAACACATCGTCAGGGTCTAAGTTAATAAAAGTTGTTAAAAGATCTCCACCGCAGATGACGGGAGCGTTGAACACTCCTTGATAATTGTTAAATTGTCTTACATAAAAATCGTGTCTTGTGCAGACAGGAGCATTTACCTCACCGCCAACCCCCCATTCTATAAGCCCGTTATTCATGGTTTTATAGGTATCGTAGTAATATCCATAAAGCGGATTGCGTATGTCAGTGATTCCATCTTTGGTAAACTGATATTGAAGGCGATCAGGGTAGGGTTGATTTACCTTGAAAAGATGTTCCTCACCGTCGCGCATGAAGGGATAGGGAGTTAAATCGGTATCGAGCACGAAATCGGCATCGGGCAATTCTTCAGCCAGCAAAACATCTTCTGAAAAACTGAGAAGAAAGCGCGCATTGCCTATCGCAAGCACAAGAGAGCCATCAAAATCGCAGAGTACGGGTTTGTGAGTCCAAGTTTCGTCTGTGGGTGCAGGTATTTGATGTTGATTCCAGTTTTCACCTAAGTCAAAACTGTAATGTAAGTTTACAGAAGTTATTTCTTCAAAGTAGTTGGTATCTTGAGGCTCTATGATCTGCGCCTCGGCATAGATAATTGTCTCACCGTCAAAATAAACAGCAAGATCTCCGGCAAAGATGGAACTGTAATCGCTGGCATCTGCGAGACTTAGTCCGACGCTTAAAATAAACATCACCAAGAGAATCAGGCTTGGCACCCTGCAACTTGTTTTCATCTCTATTCTCCTTCAAGATTCTGTCTTGTGTTCTATTAGGATGCAAAATTTGAGCCAATTGCTTGAATATGGTGGATTTGGCTGGGCTTATTTTCGCTTTGTGTGTGTTGGGTTTAAAGGTTGCCTCATGACTTGGATATTTTGTCATGTTTTTGGGAATTTCTTGCTCCTTTCTACCCTCTTCCCTATTGGGTTCTGGTGATGATGTGGTCATGATATGGTCATAGGCATGAGCACATCATAGGCGGAGGGTAAGCTGTAATGTATAGGGAAGGAAGGGATTAGGGGCGTTCGTGGCGCGATCTGCAGTCGGATGGCTCCATGGCTGCTTTAGTGAGGTGATTTTCCTAATAAAAAAGGGCTGTCTTTTTAGGGACAGCCCATATTTTATGTTTTGAGCGTGATGCTCGTTGTTTCTTATTTCATCATGATCATCTTCTTGGTGGAGCTGTACTTTCCGGATTGCATTCTGTAGAGATAGGTGCCGGAAGATACGCTGCGTCCTGTGTTATCGCGTCCGTCCCAAACTACCGTGTGACCGCCGGCAAGCATTTCGCTATCAACAAGCTTTCTGATCAGCTGACCGCGCATGTTGTAGATATTTATGCTTACTCTGCCTGCATCCTTGAGGTGGAAGGCAATGGTTGTCTCGGGGTTGAAGGGGTTGGGATAGTTCGCCATGAGCTCGGTTTGAGCAACTTCGATGAGATCGGAGCTTGATGTGGGCTCCATGTCTATATCGAGTTCAAGGCTTTCTCCGCCAGTGATTATGATGTCTTCTATTGTGACTGTGGTGTATTCATCGTGAGATGCCGTGATGGTGTATTCACCGGCAAGCAGCGAGATGCTGTAGTAGCCGCTTTCGTCGGTGAGGGTATTGATCTCGGCGTCGATGGAGACGAGCACGCCGCTGATGGGAGTGTCGTCATTTGTGTTCTTCACATAACCGAAGACCGTGCCATACATCTCTTCTTTTTCGAGTTCGTTAGAGAAGAGAGCGTCGGAGATGATTCCTTCGTTATATACGGCTTTGATCGCCCAGAGGTAGCTGCCATCGTCGAGAGCCAGCCAATCTTCGTCTGTATAGTGAGTAGAGGCTATTGGCTCAGCTGTGAGCAGGTTCCAGGCGCTTTCGTCGTCTTCCTCACCTTCGCTTAGGCGCCAGACGCTGTAGCCTATTGCTGCACGACTGTTCTGGGTGTATTGGCTGTTCTGTGCCTTGCCATGGATGATGTCGCTCAAGGAGAGGATATCTGCATGGTCAGGCACGGGAGCGTTCCAGTTGATGGTGACAGCGGTGTGGATGGGATTGATCTCAGCCACTGCGTTCGTGGGCATATAGGCGATCTCCATTAGCATAAAGTCGCCCACATCCAGAGGGGTGCTGCCGAGAACTACTTCGCCGCTGAGGCTTTCATAGCCCGGTTTTGAAGCGGTTACATCATAAGTGTGGTTTGCATAGGCGAGAACGCTGAACTGTCCTGCTACGTCGGTTTGGAAGTTGTAGTCCATGAAGCCGGTGACTTCTATATCAACTCCTGCGAGGCCTTCGCCGGTGTCGCTGCCGATTATCCTGCCGCTGACCATTACCTGTGGTAAGCTTTCAAGCTCGATATTGAGGTTGGTGGTCTCGTCGGGGAGGATTACGAAGCTTAGCTCATCGCTGTCTTCGTAGTAGGTATGGCTAACGATTACTGTGTGAGGGCCGGGGACGAGGTTGAGCGTGTAGGCTCCGGTGTCGTCTGAGATTGCGGTGTGTTCATCGTCAACTGTGATGAGGGCGCCTATTATCGGGCTATCATCTGCTTCGTCAAGGATGAATCCGGCTAAGATGCCGTCGGCATTGGACTTGGTAAGCGCATCGGAGAAGATGGGCTCGGAGATCACGCCGGCGGCGTATATGGCCTTGGTTGCCCAGAGGTAATCGCCGTCTGCGAGCGCTGTCCAGCCATTATCGGTGAAGCTGGTAGTGCTGATGGTTTCAGGAGTGATTAGGCTCCACAGGGTCTCGTCATCCTGGTCTGCATCGCTTAAGCGCCAGATTTGATAACCTAAGTTGTTTTCAGGATCGGGGGCGTTCCAGCTGAGTTCTACTG
>DUNQ01000028.1 GCA_012839325.1 Candidatus Cloacimonadota bacterium | reverse complement strand
TTGATTGGTGTCGTCATAGTGCAGCGCCTGAAGCTCCGGCTCTTTGAAAGAGTAGCGGATGTTATCCTGCACGCTGATGGCGGGAAGCTGGTTTTGATCCCCGATAAAGATGCATTTATCACAGGAGCTGAGCACGCCTAAGATCTGGTTCTCCAATATCTGAGAGGCTTCATCCACGAGTATCTCATCCACGGTGATTATGCGTTGCAGGTCTTTATACCAAGCGTTTGCACTCTGCACGCTGGCTACGTAGATGCGGTTATCGGCAATGATGCTCTCTATCTCCAAATAGCGCTTTCCGCGGATGAGATTGTATAGGAGCTCGTCTGTTATCCCGCGTGAATTACCGGTTCTGATGAAGGGGATATCCCTCTCTTGCAGGCAGCCACAGATTTCGTCCACAGCGCGATTTGTGAAGCTTAAGACCATCATAACCCTATTGGTTTGGTGATATATGTCTTCTATATATTTGCCGATGAGGCCGGAGGTCTTGCCCGTTCCGGGAGGACCTTGCACGATGTATAGCTCGTCGGCGGCTTTCATGCGCTTTAGCACCGATTCCTTCTCATCATCTTCATCGGTGGAAGCGACTTCATCAGCCTTTGGCTCTCTGAGTCCTAAAAGCAGATCGCGCTTATCTTGCGTGCTTTCTAAGAAGTTGATCAGAGAAGACATGGGGCTGTATAGAAAGGTCTCTAAGACGTCATGCTCTATCGCCCAGAGGGACTTGCTGTCGAACTTCCTGCTGATACCGCCTCGCACTCTGAGCACGATACGCTCTTTATCCATATCTTCGATCACGCCGCGGATGATCTCTTGCTTTTCCACGCCTTTGGCTTCATCGTAGAATATCACTATATCGCCGCTACGGAAGTCTGTAATGGGAAGCTCATCATCCCAAGTGAGGGTGATATGCGTGCCATCGCTTTCTTTAATCTTGAGGTGCGGGATTATCTTGCCCTCTTTCTCGGCAGCAGAGAGATTCCAAAGCGCGCTATGACCGTAATCACGTCCGCTTTCTTGGCTTCCTACTTTCACTTGCCAGATCTCTCGCACCACGCGTCTGAGTTGCTCGCAGAACCATTCATACTCATGTGGCTTAAGCGAGCTCAACAGAGTTTGCAGTCTCTTGAAGCGCACTTGATGAAAGCTCTCATAACTATCTACTTTTTGCCTTAGCACCCAATCAAAGAAGCGTTTAGGATCAAGAGAAAGCAGCCTGAGTATGCCCACTATCCTATTGCGCACATTGATGAGATTTTGCTCAAGGATGGGAAAGTTTTGCACATTACGCAGGTTTTTATCCTTTGCGCTTGAATAAAGGATGGAGCTATTGGCGATGTTTTGCGCGCCGTAAGCCGCCCTGAGAATCATGTTATAAGCAACCACCTGATAGCGATGGGCGTTCCACACGTCATAGCGCGGACTTCCCCCGCTTTTAAGTTCCACAATGCTATACTTGTTTCTTTCTTCAAAGATGAGATCCAGCCTGCCTTGCAAGCCATAATCAGGACAAAGGAAAGAGGGCTCCAAGAGGTAGCTCTTTGCCTTCATCCCCGCGGCATAATCCCTAAGATTCTCAAGATGCGTATCCTCAATGATCTTATAGATATCCATCGCCACTTGTGCACCTTGCGCAACCATGGGAATGGGCATGGACGCCAGCCCACGCTTAAAGAGTTCGAGATAGTCGCCATCTTTTTCCCCAATGAGATCGTCGAATATGCTATTTGCCATGCGCCCCAAGAGCATCTTATCCGAGCCGCTCTCGCTGATGAGATGCCCGAGGATGAAAAGCTCCGGGAAGAAGCCTTTATTTGTGATGCAGCCCGCAATGGACGAAGCATCGACCAAGAAATCCGGCTCCAAGACCACCACAGTCTGCGGATTATCGATATAATAGTTATCCCTGCCCTTCACTTCAGTGAGTTGATGACAGGCGAGATTGGCATATTCCCATAGACTGGGCAAAAGCTGACTATACTTAGTCTTGCGCCCATTATTCACGCGATCATCTCTGAGCAGAATGCTCACATTTCGCTGCTCATCGTCTATGGCGATGATCTCTAAACCTGCGACCTTGCCACCATTGATATGATGCTTCACCTCTTTGATGATGCACCTGAAGCTACGCCTCGCGCTCTGCCTTGGCGGCGCAAAGTCTTTTACACCCTCCAAAGTCTTTTCCAGCTGAGGCATAGCAAGCTGATCATCCACATGCTTCAGCAGGGTATAGATGCTCTTAACCCCCGCCATAGCCTGCTCTTTAGTGATCACGGCATCCGCCTCATGCACCGCCTTATTTGCCAAGATGCGCAAGCTATTAACGCTGCTGACTATCTCCCTCGGCGTATCGTTATTATCATGAAAATACTGCATGCGCGCAAAGAGCCCGTTAAAGCTCAGCCCGCTATCCGCCAAGAGGTTTTTATAGATAGATTCCAGCAGCCTCCTCTGCTCCATGAGGCTATGAGAAGGGCTCTGATCCTTCGCTGCGATCTCCTCAAGAAGCTCTGCCGCTTCGATGATGAAGTCTTTATTCATCGCCCTCACCGCGATCGAAGAAGGCTTTCATAAACCTGGGAACATGGAAGGTTTCGATATCGTCAATCCCTTCGCCGATGCCCAAGAGAAGCACGGGAATATCGAGGTTTTTCTTGATATTGAAGATGATGCCACCACGCGCCGTACCATCGAACTTCGTGAGTGCAATACCCGTAAGCTTGATGGATTCATCAAAGTGAGTAGCCTGCGAGATAGCATTTTGCCCCGTTGTGCTATCCACCACGAGGATGGTCTGATGCGGCGCCTCGGGACACGCCTTTTTGATACTGCGATCAATCTTGGAAAGCTCTTTCATGAGC
>DUNQ01000137.1 GCA_012839325.1 Candidatus Cloacimonadota bacterium | reverse complement strand
TGCAGACGCTACGCTGAGTTTCACCGGATATGCGGACTACACTGCAACTACGAGCGCCTCAGGTGAGTTCATAGTGGATTCAAACGTATATGCATATAATACTTATGAATACACGCTCACGGCGGCAGGATACACCGCACAGACGGGATCCATTGAGGTTGGCCCTCAGGATTACGATATGGGAGTGATCACCATGGAGGAGCTGGCTTTCGCACCCACTCAAGTTGAAGCCACGCTCAATGATGCTACTTCTACCGTCAGTGTAAGCTGGAACCCGCCCGACCCCGATGCTTTTGAGATCCTTGAAAGCTTCGAAGGCGTGGCATTCCCGCCCACAGACTGGACTCAGACCATTACCAACAACGGTGTTCCCAATATGCACGGCGTGCGCCCTACCTGGTGTAGGTTCAGCCTTGCTGAAGGCGTAGCTCCCAGCGATGGCGATCATCAGGCAGGGCTTGCTTGGATTGCGGAACATCAAGATGAATGGCTCTTCAGCCCCGGTTTCACCTGTCCTCCTGATGCCTATGTGAGATTTGATACTCACCTCGAAATGGGTTCGGAAGGCGGAGATCACTACTATGTGAAGATTACTGTTGATAACGGCGTAAACTGGCAAGTTCTCTGGGATGGCGCAGCTCAGCCCTCAGGCTTAAATAGCTACGATACTCCCGTTGTTATCGACCTCACTCAGTATGCCGGTCAAATGGTAAAGCTTGCTTGGCATGCCGATGACGGCGACGATGCTTTCGGAATGTGGTATAACTGGTATATCGATAACATCTATATCGGTAACTTCGTGCGCACGGAGCAGCTCAGTACGCTTAATACATTTAGCTCGACAGCTCCTGTGAAAGATGTTAGACAAACAGTGAATACTAATCGTGGTATCAACATAGACGAAACCAACGCCAAACTCGCTCTTAAGGCGCCTACCGCTCCCAATAGAGCATTGATTGGCTACAAGGTATGGAGACTCAGAAGCGGACACGAAGGAGCCGAAAACAACTGGGTGCTCATCACGGATGAGATGCTTACAGAGACCGGCTATGAAGACACAGGCTGGAGCACGCTCGCTCAAGGTGAATACCTCTGGGCAGTCAGAGCTGTTTACACCTCAGACGTGATGTCCGTACCCGTATTCTCCAATACTATTGTTAAGGAGCTTACCAACGGCACCATCTCCGGTTTCGTGCGTAGCTCCGAGGGTAATACAGCTATAGCAGGCGCCACTGTTACAGCAGGTGATCAGTTCACCGCAACCACCACGGCAAACGGATTCTATAATATCTCGCTGCCCGCAGGAACCTACACTGTCACCGCAACTCACGATGAATACACTACAGTCAGCCATGAAGACGTGGTCGTAGTTCGTGATGAAAACACCACCCTGAATTTCATCATGGAGCCCACAAGCAACGAAGACGTAGTAGAGATCACCGTGACAGCGCTGAATTCTAACTATCCTAACCCCTTCAACCCCGAAACCACCATCAGCTATGATATTAAAGATGCCGCTCAGGTTCGCCTGGACGTCTTTAACCTCAAGGGCCAATTGGTAAAAACGCTTGTAAACGACGAGCAATCTTCCGGCAGATACAACGTTGTCTTTACTGCAACCGACGACAGAGGCAATAAGCTCAGTAGTGGCTTATACTTCTATCGCCTCCGCGCAGGAGACTACGTAAAGACCCGCAAGATGATGCTCATGGAATAAATCAGCTAAGAGCTCGGAGCTAAGGGCTAAGAGTCCAAGGCAAAGAGCTAAGAAACATAAGAGGAGTTGCCCACACGCGGCTCCTCTTTTTTACACTCAATTTCCACACCTTCCCTATAGGGTTCTCGTGATGATGTGGTCATGATATGGTCATAGGCATGAGCACATCATAAGCATCAGATGAGCTGAATCCAATAGGTAAGCCATAGGCAGATCGTGAGTTAGCCACTTCCCATCTTGGCAAAGTCAGTAATTATGACAAAAACTGTCTTTTTCATCACTTTCACACTCATTTTGAACACCCATTTCTTATATCATTGATATATTTCCACAGCTTTACAGTCGATATTTATAGCTGCCGAAGAGTATCTCAGAGAGTCTAAGTCTTGCCTTCACGTATTTAACGCGTTTCAAGAAATAAATCGTTAAAAAAGGGCTTGACTCATGAGAATGAAAATAAAATAATGCGATCGTGTTTTATTTTATTTCCTTATATGCTTAAACGCGCAGTGTAAATAAGGGAAGATGACACACATCTTTAGTTAAAGCGAACAAATAAGTAATTTAACTTGTAATTAAGGTAAAGACATAAGTAAGGCATTTGAAAGCTGCCTTAATGTCTTATACTATAAGGCTTTCAAATAACAATATAATAGAAAAGATTATCTTAATTCACCGAGAAGGAGAAATCACAATGAAACGAACTCTCTTGTTGAGTTTGCTGCTGATGGCTATGATGCTATTTAGCGGCAATATGTTTGCACAATTGACCGTAGAGCTCGGGACAGGAACCGAGGTAAATACCACCACCGGCGCTCCCTCCCCCTATGGCACTTGGTACAAGGCCTTTCGCCAACAGTTCTTAGTTCTGGCATCAGAGCTAAATAACGAAGG
>DUNQ01000138.1 GCA_012839325.1 Candidatus Cloacimonadota bacterium | reverse complement strand
TCTTTACCTTTCCGTCCTCCCGATGTTCATCAAATACCTCGGTAAAGAAGGAGATGAACGAGGAGTGCCCATCCCAAAGAAGTCAACCCATAGCGAAACGCCGCTCTACCCCGAACACTCCAAACGTGCAGGCGATGTTCAGCTCATGTGGTCTCTTGCCGATTCAACCCTGAATATGCCGGAGATCATCAATCAGATCTGTTGTGGAGATAGTCAAATCGAAGGACGAACCCCAGGCAAGATCCTCACTGCATGGGCTATCAACAAAGCACTCGATCCCGAAAGTGCCAGCAACGTGGGGGAATGGGTTCAGACAACAACACTTCCCGAACTCATGGAACTGCCGGAAGACTACTTCACCAGGCACGCCTTCTATTCATCCCTGGACAGAGTTTGTTTCAAAGATTCAACGGCAGATGGCTTAACCGACTTCAGCAACCTCATCTGTGACGAACTCTACACCCAATGGCGTTCGCTTCATCCGTTACCGGGAACATCCCCGGAAGTCGCCGCATATGATCTCACTCCAGTTTTGATCTTTGGTTCCGGCGATGAGTTTGGAGAGCGGGGGTACAATTCAAAGAAGACGAACCAGAAACAGATCAATCTCTGTATGCTCGTCTCGAAGTGGGATAAGGTGCCGGTTTCCTTCTTTCTGCTGCCGGGTAATTTCAACTCGATGGCATCGGTAAAGGATCTTCTGGTGCAGTTGCTGGATCTCTTCTATGAGCCGGGAACACTGATCTGGGATCGGGGAAATTCTTCGGAGGAGTCTATCCAGGATATCGAGGCGTTGGGATGGAACCTGATCTGTGGCCTGAGAAAAGGGTCAAACGAGGCACAAGCCTTGCTCCTCCAGACCGAGGTTCCAACAAAAGTTACCCACCGCGTGAGAACAACCGATACGAGTTCATTGTATGCAACCAGGGCACAGGGCACACTCTTTGGCAGGGAGGATGCCGGAGTTGTGTATGTCAACCATGCAAAGAGGAGGGAGGCAATTGATGCAAGAAATACAATTCTGGCAGAGCTTGATGCTGAATTGCAAGCATTTAGTGAGAATTTGAAGCACGGAACGAAGGCGGAGGTAAAAGAGGGTGTTGCTGCCATCCTTGGGCGGTATGCAGAATTTTTCACGGTTACCATTCTTCAGAGCGGGAAGGGGTGTACGATTTCATGGGCATATAACGAGGTGGCAATCGACAGGGCATCCGAACTGGACGGGAAATACCTCCTGTATTCAACAGATACCAGCCTGAAGGCCACAGAAGTGGTGAATGAGTATCTGGAGAAGGATTTCATTGAAAAGACTTTCCGAACGCTGAAAACGTATCTGAAGATGGCTCCTGTTCGCCACTGGAAGAACCACCGGATCAGGGCGATCTTCCTGGTGAATGTACTGGCATTGTGGCTCAGGAAGGTGTATGACCACCAGTTGAATCAGACTCCTAAGAAGAAGAGGGAGTACGGGTTTGATGAACTGTTGCGGCGGTTGAAGCGGGTCGAGTATGTTGAGGTGGAATGTGCGGGGCAGGAGAAAGCGTTCTGGTACCTCAACCTGACGGATAAGATGAGGGATCAACTGAAAGCGATGGGGTTCAAGGATCTCTTCCCCGAGAAAAGATTGAGTCAGTGTAGGTTATAAATCCGGAAAGTCAGGGGATAAAGACGTGCGGGTGTGGTATGTCGGCATGCAGAAAAAGGAGTTCATTCATGCCGATCTTCCT
>DUNQ01000027.1 GCA_012839325.1 Candidatus Cloacimonadota bacterium | reverse complement strand
TTTGATGTCTGCAAATCATGGGTGACTCCTTTTTGTGTTATTTGCAGATTTCATCAAATTTGGAGTCGCCCTTTTTGTAAAGCAAAATCTATGACAATAAATATCCGTAATTATCTGTATCAAGAATAGTTATCCACATTCATTCACAGACTTCTCGAGACAAATATAGTTTTCGGAGCTAAAAAGGTAGTTTATCCACAAAAACTCCGGTTTTTGAAGGACAAATGTGGATAAGTCCGTGAAAACGACGAGAAAACAGCCGTTATTCAGTGAAAGCATCTATTTCATTACAAAATATCGAATTTGCCTCGAATCTTCAATTTTCAACACAAAATATGATACAATGCTTTATATCATAAGGAGCTATAGCTTGTTGAACCAAAATTTTGGGGGTATGTGTGCTATCTTTTGAGACATTTATTTTCGTGGAAGGTTGAAGCCACGCTACTGTTTTGATGGCATATTTACCATCGGAATTGGGTGCAAATGAAAGATGGCAGCATAAAGACGGCAGTATCCCCAGCGAACTCTTAGAAATCAGAGATAGAATATTAAATTAAACTATTCTTTAGCTGCTGTCGTTAACTACCGATAAACAAATAATCTACCCTCTTCTCCCCTATTGGTTTCAGCTATAGATACGCTTATGATATGGTCATGCCCATGACCACATCATGACCACATCTCCACCTGAACCATATAAGGAAGCTATGGTCTTTCCTCTTGAAATACGGAGTTTTAGCCTGCCTTATTAAGCTGCGTGATGAGCATGCCCTCATAAAGCAACAAAAAAAAGGAAGCAAAACTACTTCCTTTTTATTTGCAAATAACTGTTTTATGGGTTTATGGGCAACAAGGATGTCACCCGACCGGGAGAAGTATTGCTCGTGGCAACGGGGGCGTTCCCACACCGACAGCAACACTAAGGTCTTACCCGCCCAAAAAACCCAGCTTACATTTGTTCCATTTCATCGAATGAAGCAAAATACTCTTCAAAAGCGTCAGCCACTCTGTCAAAGAGATCGTCATCAGCGATCACGTTGAGATCAATGGTCTCTCCGTCGTCATTTTCGGTGAAGCTGAGGATATCATATTCATCGCTGCCCACTTCTGCGAGAGCGATATAATGCTGTTCTTCAACCTCTGTAATAGCCAGCACCACAAAGTCTTTAGTGCTGCCGTCTTCCATATCTAAGGTGATGATTTCCGGCTTCATCAAATCATCGTGATCGTGTTCTTCAATCTGTGTTCTATCTTTGTCAACCATGATTAGTCTCCTGTTAATTTTGCGCCATGCTTTCGCATCCTTGAAATTTGGCAAGATAAATATTTATCACTGCAAAATATAGGGGCTTTAAAACTCCCTGAGACTAACGCTATGACGAGATTTCTCCCCTGCTGAATATCTTGCACAAAACAGCCTCTCCCACCGATAAAAAACCCTCCCCGTGAGAATATGATTGACAAAAACCTCGCAATTTGCTCTTTTGCTTAAATGAATATATATAAATAAATGGAGGTATTATGTCATACCGCGTTCTCGCCATCAATCCCGGCTCGACATCGACTAAAATAGCTGTCTATGAGGACGACAAACCCCTATTTGAAACCACTTTGCGCCATGATCCGGAGGAACTGGATAAATATGGTGGCATCATCGAACAATATGACTTTAGAAAAGCTTTGGTGATGGACGCCATGCGCGAAAACAACGTTGAACCCGAAGGCCTGCATGCAGTTGTGGGACGCGGAGGTCTCGCTCGCCCCGTATGCGGCGGAACCATGGCGATTAGCCCCGCACTATTGCGTGATCTCAGTGATACCGCGCTTTGGGGACGCATACACGCCTCAAATCTCGGCGCCTTCATCGCAAATGCCATCAGCGAAGAGCTTAATATTCCCGGCTTTATCGCAGACCCTGTGGTAGTTGATGAATTTCACGAACTTGCGCGCATCTCCGGCATCCCCGAAATCGAACGCAAGAGCCTTTTCCATGCGCTGAATATCCGTCATATCGCGCGCCTCATGGCAGATAAGCTTGGCAAAGACATCTGTGAAACCAATCTCATCGGTGTGCACATGGGCGGTGGAATCTCTATTGCTGCGATCGAAAACGGCAGAGTAGTGGACGTGAATAATGCGCTCTTAGGCATGGGTGCTTTTTCGCCTCAGCGTGCCGGTGCATTGCCGATCGGAGACCTCTTAGATCTCGCATATAGCGGCGATTACACGAAGAAAGAGCTGACCACATATCTCAGTAAAACTGCGGGATTTATCGCATATCTGGGAACGGACAGCGGAATCGAGGTGAATGAGCGCATCCAAGCGGGCGACGAAAAGGCAAAGCTCATCTTAGACGCCATGTGCTATCAGGTCTCAAAGGAGATCGGAGCCTGTGCAGCCGTGCTTTCGGGCAAGGTTGACGGAATCTTCCTCTCCGGCGGACTGGTATATAATGAGCTCATCGTGCAAAATATCAAAGATCGTACCGAGTTCATCGCGCCGGTTCACATCTACCCCGGTGAAAAAGAAATGGAAGCCCTCAGTCAGGGCGGCATGCGCATCCTTCAAGGAAAAGATGAAGCCATGCAATATCCTTACGAATAAATCCCTTATAATATGCACGAACCGGGAGACCGCACCAATGACAGGTTTCCCGGTTGTTTTCAAATGAAAAAAAGCCTACTTATCCTCCTTGTCCTTCTCTGCGGAATGCTATACGCTGCAGATAGTTGGACTGTGCTCGTCTATATGGCGGCGGATAACAATCTTTCATATCAGGCATTAGAGAATTTGCAGCTCATGGAAGAGGCGGTTCAGCCGAAGAATCTCAATCTTTTAGTGCAGTTGGATATGCCCGATGTGGGCGGAAGACGCTATCTCGTGCGTGAACATCCAAATCCCGGAATTGGCTCCTATCTATTGGAAGAAATGGGCGAGATAGATAGCGGGGATAAGGATACGCTCAGCGAATTTATGCGCTGGGGCTTTAGGAATTTCCCTTCAAAGCGGAGGATGTTAATCATTTGGTCGCATGCGGATAGCTGGTATAAGAATCCTAAATATATCGCGCCCGATAATAGCAGCCAGAGCGCGATTGGCGTGGCGAATGGAGACTTGAAGAGTGCGCTTGTGGCGGGCGGGAAGCTGGACGTCCTGCTTTTTGATGCCTGTAGCATGCAAAGCGTTGAGGTTTTGAGTGAGCTAAAGGACTGTGCGGATTATATCATAGGCTCGTCGGATCTCGTGCCCGTGGTGGGCTTTCCTTATGCGGATATGATTCCGCTGATGCAGGGCAAGCCTATGGATTTCGCCTCGGCTATACCTCAGCTTTTTACCGATTATTATGCGCCGGGTAGTGTTAATAATCCTTTCACGGAGAATATGCTCACTACCTGTTCGGCGATCAAGACGGATGGTTTGAATGCTTTGTGGCAAGGCTTTAGACATCTTGCCGAGGAGCTGAGGGATCATGCGCCGGAAGTGTTTGACCTGCAAAGTGCGCTTTATAGATATAACACGGGTTTGGCGGATATTGATCTGAGGCAGTTCCTTACTATCTTGCTGGAAAATGGGATATTGGTTGCGCGTGTGCAGGAGCTTCTGAGCGCGCTGGATGAGATCACGATCGCGCAGAGCAGCAGCTTTCCCTTCTATCAGGCTGGTGACGCAAGCGTTGCGCTGTGGTTCCCGCATCGCAGGATGAATTTTGAGGGTGCGATCTATTCATATATGCACTTGGATTTCGCCAAAACGGGCTGGGCGAGCTTCGTGAATCTGGCTCTGGGTGATGACGATGTGCCGCCGATAAAGCCTGAGATTCTTCGTGAGTATCAGAGGTTCGGGAAGCTGCATCTGGTTATCCGGGCGCCCATAGATTGCGACAGGCTCAGCTATGTGATCCATGCTGCGGACGAGATTCATGAATATCATCCTCCCATGTATGTTGAGACTTTTGAAGCCTCTTTCCCCATAGAAGAAGATGGTGTGTTCACCCTGCAGGCGAGGGATTTAAGCGGCAATCTCTCGGAAAAGGTGGTAGGCGAATATGAATATATCACGCCCAAAACGGCTGCCGCGGTGTATCCCAATCCCGTCTATGATTTGGGGCTCGCCGAGGTGACATGGTTTTGGGAAGAAACAGACGGACTCACTTCCGTTTCCCTATATAATATCAGGGGGCAAAAGCTGGGAGAATTAAAGCGTGAATTCACAAAGCAAAATCCGGCAATCCTGAAATTAAATGAGATTCCCGGCATTGAAAAGAGAGCCCCCGGCTTGCACTTTATTCGCATAAAAAACAAAGATCAAAACATCGTTCAAAAGTTCATAATCTCTGGAATATCGGCGCTTTATCCCTAATGTGGATAAGTGGTGGATAACTTTTGTGGAATCTTTTACACAAACACTCAATAGACTGGAAAACGGGAACTTAGAGCTTTTCACTTATCCACAGAAAATTGTGGATAACTTAGTGAATAAGTCTATATATCACTGAATATCAAGGAGCTAAACAATGGCAGAAATCTTAAACCTTTCACGAGCAAGAATAAGCTTTTTGGCAAAGCTGAAACAGAAGAAATTTAGGCAGGCGGAGGGGCTGGTCGTATTGGAGGGAATGCGGCTGATTTCTCAGCTATTTGATTTCGGAATCTCGCCTTTGGAGCTCTATATTGCGGGGGATGATATTCCTCAGTTTAAGGGCACTCAGCGATACATGGTTAAAAGATCGGATCTGAATAGGATATGTGATAGCGAAAATCCTGCGCCTATTGCAGCATTGTATGAGATCCCGCGCAGCAGTGAGATCGGCGAATTCAAGCATGCATTCTATTTTCAGGAAATCTCCGATCCGGGGAACTTGGGCACAATCTTCCGCAGTGCCGAGGCTTTTGGGATTGATCTCATCCTGCTTTCGCCCAATTCATGCGAAGTAGCGTCGCCGAAGGTGATCAGGGCTTCCTTAGGCGCGTGCTACAGGCTTCCTTTTGCTTATTTGGACGTGGATGCGGCATTGAACTTAGGAGTGCGTAATATCGCTCTTGATATGGATGGCGATGTATCGCTGAAAGATTTTTTGCCCACAGGCGAGCCACATATCTTCTATTTCGGAAGTGAAGCGCATGGCTTGAGCCCCGAAATCAGGGGCAAAATAAAAGACTCCATCTCAATTCCCATGCGGGGCGAAATGGAGTCTGTCAATCTCGCGATCTCTGCGTCTATCTTGGCATATCAGCTTTCTTGAAGCAGCGCTAAGGTTTTCTTACAAATCTCATCGCTTTGAGCCTGTGAGGGGCTTTCCACATATACGCGGATGATGGGCTCCGTGCCTGATTTGCGGATGTGTATCCAGTGGTCTTCCTTGGTGCCTTTGATTCCGTCTTGATCGTCAATATCATATCCCGCTAAGATTTCGGGCACTTTCTGCATCGCGGCATCCATGAGCGCGGGGTCTAAATCTATCTTATCTTTGGCAAAATAATACTTGGGAAGTTCGTCAGCGAGCTCGGCAATGCTCTTTCCGCTTTGGGCAAGAAGACCCAGGATCAAAGCCATGCCGGCAGGGGCATCGCGCGTGTAATGGACCTCAGGGCAGATCACGCCGCCATTGCCCTCTCCGCCTATGGGTGAGCGCAGTTCTTGCATCTTTTTGCCAACGTTGATTTCCCCCACTCTGGTGCGATGGACTTTAACGCCAAATTGCTTGGCAACGTAGTCCGAAAGCATGGAAGTGGAGAGGTTTACAACGATGTCGCCCTTCTTGAAGGGAAGCACAAAAAGCTGGCATAAGACCACGGTGAGCTCTTCGCCCAAGCACTTGCCGAGATTGGAGACTATTGAGAGTCTGTCCACATCCGGGTCGGTGGCAAATCCGAGATCTGCTTTGTGTTCTTTCACTGCATCTTCTAATTGACCGAGATTTTGATTGAGCGGCTCGGCGGGATGCGCAAAGATTCCCGTGGGTTCCTGATTGATATTGATCACCTCACAGCCCAAAGCCTCTAATAGCAAGGGAGAGATCACTCCGCCTGCACCGTTTACGCTATCCAAAACAACCTTGAACTTGCGCTTGCGTATGGCTTCCACGTCCAAATAGCTGATGCTCAGAATCTTTTCTATATGGCGCGCTGTTGCATCTTTATCCACGGCGTAGCTGCCCATGCTATCCCAGCCACACCAATCTATGGGCTCATCCACGCTGTCTAAAAAGCTTTGCGCTCTATCGGGAGCGAGAAACATGCCGTCTTTATCCACAAACTTCATTGCGTTCCACTCGGGCGGATTGTGTGAAGCGGTGATGGAAATGCCGCCAATTGCATCGGGATCGTCTTCCACAGCTAAGAGCACGGTGGGCGTGGAAACTATCCCCAAATCCACTATCTTGAGTCCCAGGCTGATGATGATGCCGGTGATGTTGTGCAGCATGGCTTCTCCGCTGGTGCGGCTGTCTCTGCCTACTATGATGGTGCCTGTGCCGTGCGCTCTCTTTTGCATTTGCACGAACGAGGCTACATATTTCATCACAAGCTGAGGGGTGAGGCTTTTGCCATATACGCCGCGGACGCCGCTTACGCTTGTCATTAATTTACTCATAAAATCTCCTCTTGATTAATTAGATAAAAAGAATGCGAAAACCAAGATACCGGCTTTCGCATTCATCATTGTGTTAATCTATATATCTGTGTTAATAGCCAAATTGTGCGCGATTGTCTTCAATCTTTGCGTTTTCGCGCATCTCTTGATACCAGCGCCCGAAAGCTTTGTTTTCCAGACGGTCGCGAAGCTCTTCCTGAAGCTTGGTGTCTTCTTCAAAGCCGCTCATGTCGGGTCTTTCACGGGTTTCGGCAAAGATCACATAGCTACCCTTTTCTTCGTGGATAACGTCCGTCATCTCGCCTTCGTTCAGTGCTAAGGCGCTATTTGCAAAGATCTCACTGACGCCGATTCCGGGAGCGCTGTTGCCGCGTTTGAAGTTCTTCAGGTCATACACCTTCCAGCCTTCCTCTTCAGCGAGTTCAAACCACTCGTCCTTATCGTGTCTGGCTGCAAACTTATCGGCTTCTTCCTTTGCTTTGGCGATCTTGGTCTCTTTCTCCAGCTCGAACTTGATGCGCAGGCGCACCTTATCGAAGTCTTCATAATGCTTTTTCACATTCTCGGTGATCTTGCCCACGATGAAGCGATTCTGCTGATCCACAACCACGTCGCTCACATGGCCTTTCTTGGCTTTCTTCATCCAGTTAATCAGAACGGGATGTTGACCGATGCCGGAAATATAAGTGGCGTCGCGAAGCACCCAATCACTGTCCATAACGTCCATTTCAAGCTCTTTGGCGATCTCTTCAACGCTCTTCTTTTTCAGCTGTTTCTGAACTTCTAAAGCTTTGTCTTCGATATCGGCTTTGGTCTTGGAACTGGCTTCCACTCTAAAGAGAATGTGGCTAGCTTTCACCTGAGGTTCCTCACCGGGAGAGCTTACTAAGCCTTCGCTTAAGATGATGTGATAACCGAAGTCGGATTTGACGGGCTCGGAGATTTCGCCGGGTGCAAGCGAGAAAGCGGCTTCTTCAAATTCAGGCACCATCTGGCCTTTGCCAAATACGCCTAAAGAACCGCCGTTCTGAGCGCTGCCGGGGTCATCGGAATAGTCCATAGCAAGCGTGGCAAAATCTTCGCCTTTAGCGGCGCGATCGCGAACCAATTGAGCCTCTTTTAGAACCTCTAAGTTGTCTTCTTCGGAAGGTTTGGTCTCAAATGCCAAGAATTGCATGCGGCTGGCTGCGCCTTTCTTATATTCCTCTTCTTTGTTATCGTCATAATACTTTTGGATCTCTTCATCTTCGGCGAGAACATCTGTAATGGTGTTATAATCAAAGAATATCATCTTGCCTATTACTTTGTCGTTGTCTTTCATATATTCGGCGCGGAGGCTGTCGATCGTGACGCCTGAATCGCTCTTGATCTTATCCTGCAAGCGTTTGCGAGGTAAGTAGCTTTTTACATATTCTTCTAAAGCGATAAAGAAATAGGGGTCGTTTTTCAGCGCTTGCAGATATTTACTATGGTCGAATCTGCCATTGGTCTGAAGCGCTTCAAAGTGCATAATATCTTCAGGAGGATTATTCTGAAGTTCGGTAAGAATATCACTTTCCTTTACTTTGATCTTATGCTTTTTAACCTGCGTGTCCCACAGGATGCCTTCAACGAGCTCATGCCAAGCTGAGTCCTGAATCTGTCTGCGAGTCCCGTCGTCTATGGGTTTATCGGGATTATCTTCCATGTGGCGCATGGTCACTTCCTGAATCTTGCTTTGATACATCTCAGGGGTGATCTTCTTGCCGGCAACTTTGCCGAGATAGGGTTTGGTTCTGAAAAGCTCGGCTATGCCGACTGCTCCCATCCCAAACACGAAAATGATGGCAACAATATATATGATGACTTTTTGACTTCTTCTTAAATCATCGAGCATTATATCCTCCATTTTGGATTATATCTTTTAGTGGATACCACTTTTCTATTCTTATGTTTTATTACAAGTAATTTCTTTGCAGGCGCGATGCTCTAACGGGGAGCGTATAGCTATATCTGCACTTAAGCCAAAGAGTTAGACAGTCTAACTTATTGCTTAAGCTTTTTATAAGGCAAGACATATATCCTGCTTTTGTTTCGTTTAATGTGTCTAATAATAGTGGCGGAGAGTCAGGGATTCGAACCCTGGGTACCCGCGAGGATACAACGGTTTTCGAGACCGCCCCGTTCAACCGCTCCGGCAACTCTCCGCAAGCTAAAATCACCGTTTATTCCTAAAGAAATCTGTCAAGAGCAAAGCGCAGTTGTCCTCTAAGACCCCTCTTTTTACCTGAGGGTTGTGGTTTAGATTTGCGTCCTGTAAAAGGTTGAAAACTCCGCCTGCTGCGCCGCTTTTGGGATCGCTGCAACCAAATACCACCCTTCCCACGCGGGAGAGGATGATGCTGCCGGCACACATGGAACATGGTTCAAGAGTCACATAAAGTATGTAGTCTTGCAGATATTTAAGTCCCATCTCATGAGCTTTGTCCAAGATCAGCTTTTCAGCGTGTGCAAGCGGGTTTCTTTGCTGTTTGGTGCGGTTGTGATCCCTGAATATTACCTTGCCGTCATGAACGAGGCAGGCGCCGACGGGGATCTCGTCTTCCAGCATTGCCTGCTTTGCTTCTTCGAGGGCAATCTTCATGAAGTCCTGATCTATCATGGAACCGTGTATATCTCCACTTTTGCCTTGGATATCTCTTTATTGAGCATCTCTTCAAACCAGTTGTCTTTCTTGGTTTGAGTGTATATCTGCTTTAGTTGTTCCCTATCCGGCTTGACCTTTTTGTTTGCATAAAACTTCTTGGGCAGGATAACTACCTGATAGTCGCCCATCTGAAGGGGCTGTGCGCGCTTCTTATTCAGGAAAAGGCGCATGGCGTTTACATAGACCATGTCCAGGCTGCGGCCTTGCCAGATGCTTTCTATTCCGGCTCTTTGGTATGAGATGATGTTCCTGTCCTGCTCTGTATGTCTGCCGTCTTTGCGGCTTTCTAACCAGCGTTCGGCTTCCTGTTTGGCAAGGGTGTGTTTGCGGCTTCCCATGATGATGGGAACTATCTGTTTCTTCACCTGTTCAAAGGGCTTCACTCTATTTACTTGGTTCTCGCTGAGGCGCAGGACTATCCAGCTTCCGCTCATGGGTGAATACATGGGCTCCAAGATTGCGCCTTTGTTGTTCTCTAAAAGTTGTGAATTTACGCTTTCCACGATTAGTCTATCTTGATGCCAGAGGTCTTCTACTCTCAGGTTATTATGCTCAAAAAGCTCAAGATCGAGCTCTTCGGCGGCATTTCGTATGCCTATCTTTCTTATTAAACCAAGGGTGGAAACTGCATTGTTGTAATAGAGGTCTCGCGAGCCGGGCGAGAGTATGGGCGGAATCTGTAAGGCACGGTAGCTCATCATGGACTTTGTGCGTTGTAATTTCTGATAGATTGCATAGCCACGACCGTTCTCTTGAGGGCGAGTGTAGGTGTTATCCGCCATGGATTCAAGCAAATTAAAGAGGTCTTCATCCATGCTGTCCACGCGCACAAAGCCGGGATCAAGGATGTTTAATCCGGGGATATAGCTCTGTCTGTCCCTATGCACATTCTCCATGCTTCTGCCGCGACTTAGTTCATAGTATATGCTGTCTGCCACGGCTTTTACGAAGATTCTGTCTGCTTCAAGCGGCTCCATCACGAGACTGAGATATTGCACGGAATAAATCGGCTCCATGGCAAATTGTTCTAAGTTTGCTTCGTAATATCTCTTTAGTTCGTCATCGCTGATACGGGGCGCCATCTCGTTTGCGTCGAAGGCGATGAGGTCGAAATCCGCCTTACCTGTGATGATCTGCGATATGAGCTGAGCTTCCTTGCTGCTCAATTCTTTCTCGATGATCCTATCTTTGAGCTTTTGACTGGGAACGTAGTGCTCGAAATAGCCTTGGCGTATGTGTGAGAGATTGATGGGCGAATCATAGCGCAGGGACTGCACATAGAGCTCCGGGCTAAAGTTGCCGTCCACGATGAATGCTTCATGTTCTTTAAGTGATTGCGGCGGATTTGCGATGAGCGTATCTATCACTTCCTGCGCGCTCACGCGTATGCCGTAGCTCTTATAAAGCTGTTTGAGAATCACATGTTTGGTGATGTTTCTCCATGTTTCCTCAAAGATTTCGGTCTTTTCCTTGGTGCTGGGTGCACGATTTACGCTTAGTTGAAAGTTTGCCGTGTGTCCTTGGTAGGAGCGGATGAAGTCCGGATATGAGACCTTCTGACCGTTGATCGTTCCGGCATTATTTGAGGAGGGGCCCATGCATCCCACGATGAGGATTGCCAAAACCAGGAGTGTGATTATTCTTTTCATGATTCTTCCAATAGTTCCTTTTGGATGGATTCAAGGAGCTGCAAAGCCTCAATGGGCGTGGTCTGCTCCAAGTCTGTATCCAATATCTTTTCTATATATTTGTCGTATTTCGAAGCGCTGTCCATCATCACTTCAAAGATTTCTAATTGAGGCGTTGTGCGTTCTAACTTGCTGCGTAGAGATGCTGCCAAGCCTTGCGGGCTGATCTCGTGTTCTTCCAAGTTCCTTAAGATCTCCTGCGCTCGGCGTATTACCCGGTTCGGGATGCCTGCCAAACGCGCTACCTGTATGCCATAGCTCTGATCCGCACCGCCGCGTTCTATCTTCCTCAGGAAGATCATCTGTTCGTTATATAGCCTTACAGCCACGTTATAGTTCTTGATTTCAGGGTAAAGGTTTTCCAGTTCGGTAAGTTCGTGATAGTGAGTTGCAAAGAGGGTGAGCGCCTTGGTCTGTCGCTGTATTTGCTCTATGATAGCCCAAGCGAGGCTGAGTCCGTCGAATGTGGAGGTTCCGCGCCCTATTTCGTCCAAGAGAATCAATGACTCCTCTGTGGCTGAATTGAGGATATTGGCGGTTTCTATCATCTCTACGAGGAATGTGCTCTGCCCCTGTGCGAGGTTGTCGGATGCGCCCACGCGGGTAAAGACGCGGTCGAATACGGGAAGTTCCATGCTCCTTGCCGGCACGAAAGAGCCCATCTGCGCCATGATAACCAAGAGCCCCACCTGCCTCAGATATGTTGATTTACCCGCCATATTAGGTCCCGTGATAAGGGCAACCAAGGTCTTAGGGAAATCCAGTCTTGTGTCATTGGGGATAAATTCTTGATCTTGCATCAGCTTTTCGATCACGGGATGGCGGCCGTCTTCTATATGCAGATCGCGCTGCTCTTTGAAGACCGGTCTGCAGTAGTGATTTTGCCAAGCCAGAAAAGCAAGAGAGCTGAAGACATCGATCTCGGCGATGGCGTCGCTGAGCGCTTGCAGACGTGAAAGCTCATCCGCCAACCTGATTCTCAGCTTAGTATAAAGCTCATATTCCAGGCTCTTGATCTTCTCTTCGCTGGAGAGCACTTTCGCTTCAAACTCTTTGAGCCTCGGCGAGATATAGCGCTGTGAATTAGCTAAAGTTTGTTTGGGGATATAGTAATCCGGCACCTTATCTACATGAGCTGCCGTCACTTCGAGATAGTAGCCAAATACTCTATTGTAGCCCACTTTCAGGTTTGGGATGCCGGTCTTGCGTTTCTCGTCTTCTTCCAGCCGCGCAATCCAGCTCTTGCCATCGTGAATCAGCTCCATAAGCTCGTCAAGATCGGGATCATAGCCCTTTTTAAAGATGCCGCCATCGGTGATGGTGATGGGCGGAGCTTCAGCTATCGCGTTGTCTATGAGATCGCAAATATCATCAAATGTTCCTAATAACGCTTCCCACTCTTCAAATAATTCTTCGTCAAAAGCTTGCAGGTGTTTCTTCAGATCGCCTGCACTCAAAAGATAGCTCTTAAGCGAGTTAAGCTCACGCGGATTGATGCGCAAGGAGCCCAGGCGCGAAACTATACGCGAGATATCCCCTATCTCTTTGAGCGAGGTGCGCAAGTCGCGGATATAAGCCGTCTTAGAGAGGAATGCCGCAACTATATCCTGCCGCTGAGTGATCTTTTCTACATCTATCAAAACATGGGTTAGAAAATGAGTAAGTAGCCTGCTCCCCATCGGGGTTTGAGTGAGATCGATGACACTGATGAGACTGCCGTGTTTGCTGCCATAGCGGATGCTGCGATGAAGCTCAAGATTGCGCCTTGAGATCTCGTCAAGCTGCATGTATTGTGAAAGTGAGTAATATCTGAGCTTTGTGATATGCGTCATCGGCGAGCTGTAGAGGCTCATCACATAGGCTAAGGTGGCACCCGCAGCGGTCGCGCCCATGTGCTTATTGTGCGCACCATAGGGTTCGAGCGTTGTAACACCAAAGTGTTTCTTTAAGAGCGCTTTCGCCTCCGCGGGCTGGTATTGCCAATTGTCAAAGATGCTGATGGCAAACTCCCGCTCGATGTTTAAAGACTTCACAAAAGCTTCATTAGTGGCGTTATTCACGAGGATTTCCGCGGGCTGCAGTCTCTGTAATTCGCTGGTGAGCTCCTCTTCTTTCAGCTCTGTAAAGAAGAACTCTCCCGTGGATAGATCAAGATGAGCAAGGCCACATTTGCTTTGCTTTTCAACGCGATAGAGTCCGCAAAGGAATACGTTATCCACTCCCTCTAAAAGGTTCTGATCCAAGACCGCGCCCGGCGTGATGATCTCCGTCACCTCTCGTTTTACCAAGCCCACCGCCTTCTTAGGATCTTCCACCTGTTCACAGATCGCCACTTTCAAGCCGCTTTTGATGAGTTTATCTAAATAATTGTCTAAAGCATGATAGGGAAAGCCCGCCATGGGAACGGGATTGTCGTCATTCTTGTTGCGTGCGGTAAGTGTGATATTCAGGATTCTTGAAGCAGTAGCAGCGTCATCAAAAAAGGTCTCATAAAAGTCTCCCAGCCTGAACAGTATCAGCTTATCAGGATGCGCTTCTTTGACATCCAAAAATTGCCTTAGCATGGGAGTGAGCTTGTTTCTATCCATATTCTTACTCAAAATCTTGTGAGGAAACTATCGATATCCTTGTCTTTTAACATGAGTCTTACGCTTTCGGCTTGATCTCTATCCGCAAAAGGACCCGCAAGCACCACCCAAGTGAGGTCTTTGTCTTTCCTCTCTTCGAGATAGCTGGCATTGACTTCCATTTTCCTGATGTTTGCCACCAACCTGGATGCGTTGGACTCCAGTGAGAAGCGTCCTGCCTGGATGTATAGCCCGGATGAGGGCTTCTGTGTGATCTTTTCGGGAAGTGCAGGGATGAGAGGCGGTAGCTCCGGCAAAGGCTTTTCTTCTTTGACTTCGGGCTCTTCTTTTTGATTATTATCGTTGTTTTCAACTATCAATTCTTCTTCAGCTTCCACGATCTCAAGAGGTTCATAAGGATAGAGGAAAGAGATGTCCAAACTCGCATTTTTGCTGCGCATCGCAAAGAGCCGTTCTTCGATGGAGAAGGCGCTCTGGGAATATTTATCAAGCTCATAGCCCTTTTGATAGCTCTTTAGCGCCTCGCCGTAATTGCCGTTCATCTCATGCGCATAGCCTTGTTTAAAATGGTAGTATTGTCTGTCATAGCTGGGAAGCTGCCGCACCTTACTGAGCGCACTGATCGCGCTTTGATATTTCTTTTGCATGAGATAGGATTCCACGATGATATGGGCGGCAGGTTCAGCCACCTTTCCCTTCGGCGCAAGCCTTAAATAGTTATCCGAATTAGCTATTGCCGCAGAATATTCGTCGTTATAAAAGTTTATGCAAGCCAACCAATAATAGCGCTCAATGATATCCGGTGAGTAGATGCCTCTCAGCTGAGCCTGTGCGCTGTCCATATCGCGCTCAAGTATATATATCTTCGCGGCTTCCAGCATGGCAAGCTGACCGTATTTAGTTTTTGGATGACGCCTTGAAGTTGCCAGATATTGGTTCAGAGCCTCGCTTGAGCTCGTTTTTTGGAAGGCAGCATAATACATAGTGAAAGCCCGCTCTTCGTTATTGGAAGGCTTGAGCCTCGAAAGCTGATTACTCGCCTGGCTCACCTTTCCGCTAAGAAAGAGCTTTTCCACATTCGTGAAATCTCTACGGACCTGAGCAGATAAAACGCTGCAGATCAACAACATTATTACGATATTTAATTTACGCATTTTCGGATCAAACCTCGCTTTGAAGAAGGGATGTCGCAGTCTATATAATACCTTTGATTTGGCTTGGTAAAGTCAACGCTGTTTTTCTCTTCATCATATATCTTACTCAGCGCGACCTCAAAATCCTGCATGGGATCCGGCTGTATGATGCTGATGGTATCTCCCACGGAGACCTTTGCAAGGCAATCAAAGTATATCATGCCATCTTCATGAGCAATAATCTTTCCACTATAGGCACAATCTGAGAAATAGTCCTGCCTCTGACCTTCTTCGATCACGCTGCGCCCCTCGCTGAAGCCATAAAAGCCTTCCCAATAAGGTCTGTGCGATACGCGATAAAGCTCCCTATTCAGAAGCTCCCAAAGCTCATGATCATCATCCTTTGCATTTAGCGCAGCCTTATAGAGACGAGTGGTTTGCGCAACGTAGTAGAGGCTCTTCATCCTGCCCTCTATCTTGCCCGCATCAATGCCGCTTTTCGCAAGAAGGGGCATGTGATTGAGCACAGAGATGTCTTTCGAGCTGAGAATATGCGTGCCGTATTGATCTTCTTCAATAGGGAAATATTCGCCGCGACGAACCTCCTCGGTAAGCGCCCAATCCCAGCGACAGACCTGCGTGCAAGCTCCGCTATTGGCACTTCTATCGTTCAGATACGCGCTCAAGATACACCTGCCGGAATAGGCGATGCACATGGCTCCGTGGATAAAGCATTCCAGTTCGAGCTCGGGCAATTCTTCTTTGATCTCTTTCATCTCGGCAAAGGTGAGCTCTCTTGCGCCCACGATGCGCTTTGCACCCTGTTCATGCCAGAATCTTGCTGCCTGAGCAGAGATCACATTAGTCTGCGTGCTGATGTGAATGGGGATGTTTGTATGCTTCTTAACTTCTTGAAAGACACCGGGATCAGATACGATAACTGCATCGATATCAGTGTCTTTGAGCCAAGAGAGAAAGTCTCTCAATGCGGGATAGTCTTGATTTTTAAGATAAGCGTTCAGCGTGAGATAAAGCTGCACATCATTGTCATGCGCATAGGCTATGGCATCCAAGAGATCGTCATGATCCAAGTTCCGCGCCGCTGCTCTCAGTCCAAAGAGGTTGAACCCGCAATAAACGGCATCTGCGCCATAATCTATGGCATATTGGATCTTTTCTAAATCTCCGCCCGGTGCTGTTATTTCCATCAGTTGCTCATCGAGTTAAGCATGTCGTCGTTGGTCTTGGCAGTTCCCATTTGCTTGCGCAGGGTTTCTATGCCTTGGATGGGACTGATGCTCTTGAGATATTTACGCAACACATACATGCGATTGATCTCGTTTGAGGTAAGCAAAAGCTCTTCGCGACGCGTTCCTGAGCGGATGAGATCGATTGCGGGATACAAGCGCATGTCGGATATACTTCTATCCAATACGAGCTCCATATTACCCGTTCCTTTAAATTCTTCAAAGATAACCTGATCCATCTTGGAACCGGTATCGATCAATGCAGTTGCGATGATTGTAAGGCTTCCTGCCTCTTCCGTATTACGAGCTGAGCCAAAGAACTTCTTGGGGCGGATCAGACCGTTGGAATCGATACCGCCGGAAAGCACCTTACCGCTGGAGGGAGTAACGTTATTATACGCGCGTGCAAGCCTCGTGATGCTATCAAGAACTATCACTACATGCTGTCCCATCTCTACCATGCGCTTGGATTTCTCAAGGATGATCTCGGCAACATTGGTGTGGTTTTTCGGCGATTCGTCGAAGGTAGAAGAGATGACTTCACGATTTCCGGGCTTGAGCACCTTCTTCATCTCGGTGACCTCTTCGGGACGCTCATCAACGAGCAATACGATGAGATAGACCTCAGGATGGTTGCTCAAAATAGCATTTGCAACATCCTGCAAAAGAGTGGTCTTACCCGTTCTCGGCGCTGCAACGATGAGCCCGCGCTGCCCTTTGCCCACCGGCGTAAAGAGGTTGATTATCCTCGTGCTATAGTTATCGGGAGTAAATTCAAGATTCAGCCTATCTGTGGGATAGTAAGGCGTGAGCTCGTCAAAGGTTCTCAGATCCTGCAAGCTGGAGGGCGACATATAGTTAACCGATTCCACCCTCAACAGTGCATAATACTTTTCACCTTCTTTGGGAGAGCGAACGGGACCCGAGACCATGTGTCCATTCTTGAGTCCAAAACGGCGTATCTGAGTAAGCGAAACATAGACGTCATCGCGTCCGGGCAGATAGTTATTATTTGCAAAGCGCAAAAAACCGAAGCCGTCATCCATCACCTCCAAACAACCCGTCACAAAAGCTAAGCCTTCCTGAGCCGCCTGAAATTCATACATTTTAAAGATCAATTCCGTTCCTTCAAATTGAGTGTAATTGGGAATTGACATCTGTTTTGCCAGCTTAGTCAGCTGAGTTTTAGTTAGTTTGAAGAGATCGTCTTGTATCTTCATTTCTCTTTCTCCTTATTTCCATGTGAAAAAACCCGGCAATGCTACTAAAGAAAAGCGGATATGCCGAACTTTTTGTGCACAAAACATCTTATTAATTTACTTTGATTTCAGAAAAGACAAGCCCGAGCTAAACTCAAATGAGAAAATAATATGCGGCAAATTACCTGCTTTGGATGAGGGCTTATACATACCGATACACATTGGCTTTAGCATTATCAAAGATAGTTTTGGCGCAAGCTTTATCCTTATATGTGGATGAGATGCTCACGAGCTTTTCCGGTTCCTCGTGATCTTTGAATAGAATTGCTAAAGTCATGATTCTAACCTGCATATTATAGCTGTTTGGATTGTCTTCCTTTTTCAAAGCCTATTATTTTGGACTTTATAAATCAGTCAAGATAAATCCTTTGAATTATACTATTATCGTGATTTATGGACTTGCCTGAGCAAAATAACAAAGCCCGGAACGAACCGGGCTTCGTGTTTATATTTGTGGTGGAGCATAACGGGATCGAACCGTTGACCTCTTGACTGCCAGTCAAGCGCTCTCCCAGCTGAGCTAATGCCCCACTATCTAAAGCGAGATCAGATTACCAATCTCAAAAACGACGATTAATTGTCAAGAAAAATATAATCAAGCCGGCGACAAAACTGTTAATCTCACAGCTTTTTACACAGTCTCTCTTGTCTCTTATACCTTATTCAAGCAGCTCTTCAGGCTCCTGGACATCAATTATCTCAGCGCCGGAATTGCCCACTTTCAGCTCTTCATACAAAGCTGCAATAGAGGTATAAATATAGGGTCCAAGCCACAAGAAACCGATACCGAAGGTGAGCACACTAAGCAAAGACCAGCCAATGAAGGATAGCATGAGCAAGAAGAACTGCATCTTATGACCATTCATCATTTCTTTACTGAGCTTGATAGCATCGTTGTAGGTGATATCTTTGTCATCCATCAATATGAAATAGGTCATGCTATAAGAAATTGCCGCAATTATGCCGGGAACAATTAGAAGCAATGACCAAAGAAAGATGAAGACACTCATCAAAACACCCGTGACAACTACTCTTATGTAATCACGAAAACCTGTAAAGAGATCTTCAACCTTTGGGGCATCGCCGCGTATTAGCTTTAAATATGCATAATGCAAACCATAAGTAAGTGGGACGGTGACGAGAAACATGGGAATTATAAATATGCCCGTAAAAAGCGCGTTGAGCGCGGAGCCGATGAGACCATAGATGAAAAATACGATCACTGCTGCTCCCCATTTACCGGACAAGGCTTCGCGAGCTTTAAGGCGAAGTTCATAATTATTCATGATATTAACCTCCATGGATATTTTTACAACTGTTTACGCTATATGAATATCTGTCAAGATATTTCGCAGTTTCTTCTATTTTAAAGCAAGTTTTACGTCTTTTCGCCACTCTCTTTTCTTTTTTCAATAACAACAAATCGGCAGATTCGAAATATTAAGCTATCTGAGTCTCAACAAAATACTCTTTTCTGTAGCCACGCGAAAAAGCAAAACACATATTATTCTCCAAAATATGCTAACAATTCACGCGCACACAGCTAAGCCCCTTCTTTCCTATTACTTACAGCCCATCTCCCGCCTATGATATGCTCATGCCTATGACCACATCATGACCACATCATCACCAGAATCCAATAAGGAAGCCATGGAAAAAAGACCAAAATAAAGCAGGGAAACAGATGAATAAGCATAAAAATAGGGTAGTTTCAACATTTAAACTAACCTTGAATAATCGCCGAAATTTCAATCTCAGCAGACAATGTTCAACAAATATTTCACAAATACGAGCTGATGAGCAAGCTATTGTAAAGCAAGCAGATAAGCTTGAAGAGAAAAGCATCTAAAAACAGAGAAATAAAAATAGTTTTACTCATAAACATCTACATCTCAGAGGCTTAACTTTTATTCGATATTATTTGAGTAGAATTGTCTTGACAAAATGAGACGATAATTATTTATCGATTACAAAAGCAGGCTTTTATAGCACTGCAAAAAAGCAAAAGACTAAAATATAAGGAGATAGATATGGAGCCCATCCCTCTTTTGACTCTGAAAAGGCTTCCAAGATACCTGGAAGTGCTTTATCGTGTTAAAGACGAAGGTTCCAAAATGGTCTCCGCCACACGTATTGCCGAAAGCACTTCGGTACACATGACACAGGTTCGCAAAGACATCTCTTTCACCGGTGTGATGGGTACTCCGAAGGTTGGGCACAATGTAGAGAATCTTATAGTTGCCATCAAAAATTGTTTGAATTGGAACGACACCACCTCCTGTTTTTTGGTGGGCGTAGGTCATCTCGGCAAAGCTTTGATGGGCTATCAAGGACTCACTAAGAAAGGGCTTCGCATCATTGCCGCTTTCGATTCCAATCCCGAACTCGCCGGCAAATATTATCAGGGCATCCCCATCCACTCTATGGAAAGATTTTGCAATCTTCTCTCCCGTCTTCACGTTCATATCGGAATCTTGACGGTTCCTGCAGAAGCGGCGCAAGAAATCGCCGACAAGATGGTAGAACAGGGGATATTGGCTATATGGAATTTCACGACTCGTGAGCTTGATCTTCCGCCTAACATCATAGTCGAAAATGTGGATATGAGCGCCTCTCTCGCGGTTCTTTCTCGCCGTGTAGCAGAAGCACTTCATGTTCAAAACAGTAATTCTTAAAACCCGCTCCTTTGAAGATGAAATCAAACAAGGAACAAATAAATAAAATACAGAAACAGGAGTTAAAATGAGTGCAGAATACGCAGCAGCTCAAAGCTTCAACAAAGTGATTGAAATCGTGGATCGCTATGATCGTAGCGAGACCAAGATTATCCCGATCCTGCAGGCAGTGCAAGAAGAATATCGCTACTTGCCGCAGGAAGTCATGACTTTTATCGCCACCTCTCTCGGCATATCCCCCGCCAGATTGTATGGAGTGGCAACCTTCTACAGCCACTTCTCCTTGGAACCCAAGGGCAAACACATCATCAAGATGTGTGATGGCACGGCATGCCATGTGCGTGGCTCTACGGCAGTGATTGACGCAATCCGCGAAAAGCTCAGTCTCACCGCCAAGAAAATCACAACAGACGACATGATGTTCACCTTTGAAACGGTATCCTGTCTCGGTGCATGTGGATTGGCACCGGTCTTGGTAATCGATGAAGAAGTGCATGGCATGGTCACAGCTGATCAAGCCATTGAACTCATCAAAGAGATCGAAGAAAAGGAGAAAGAAAATGCCTAAACTCGAACAAATCAGGGATGCCTACAACGCAGCGCGTGATCGCATTGATAAGCGCATAATCGTTTGTGCCGGAACCGGCTGTATTGCCAACGGCGCATTAAAGGTTTTTGAAGCAATTAAAAACGCAGTAGTTCTCAGCGGACTTGAAGTTATCGTAAGCCTCAAAACTCACGAAGACGAAGACGCTCACCACGACGTATATATGATTGGCAGCGGATGCCAAGGCTTTTGCCAGGTAGGTCCGCTGGTGACGATCGAACCCGCCGGAATCCTCTATGGCCATGTAAAGCCCGAAGATGCCGAAGAGATCGTAGCAAAATCAATCGTTAAAGACGAAGTTGTTGAAAGACTCCTCTATCACGATCCCGTTACTGGAACCAGCTACAAGGGTCAGGAAGAGATTCCTTTCTACACCAAGCAGCAGCGCACCGGTCTTAAGGATTGCGGACGCGTTGATCCTCTTAACATTGCAGAATATATCGCTCATGGCGGATACTTTGCCGCTCGCGATGCCTTCACCAAATACAGCCCTGAAGAGCTTTGTAAGCTTTTCCAGGATAGCGGCCTGCGCGGTCGTGGTGGTGGCGGATTCCCCACAGGAACGAAGTGGGAATTTGCTCGCAGAGAAGAAAGCGATAAGAAATATATAGTATGTAACGGTGACGAAGGTGACCCGGGCGCATTCATGGATAGATCTATCCTCGAAGGCAACCCCCACAACGTTATCGAAGGCATGATGATTGCAGCTCGCGCCATCGGTGCAGACGAAGGCTATGTCTATGTTCGCATGGAATACCCTCTTGCTTGCAACCGCATCCGCGAAGCAATCGCTAAAGCCGAAGAGATGGGAATCTTGGGCGACGATATCTTTGGTAGCGGACAAGGCTTCCGCATCCAAGTAATGGAAGGCGCAGGCGCATTCGTTTGCGGTGAAGAGACTGCTCTTCTTGCCTCCATCGAAGGACATCGCGGCATGCCCAATCCCAAACCTCCCTTCCCCGCACAAAAAGGACTTTTTGGCAAGCCCACCATCATTAACAACGTGGAAACCCTTGCCCTCGTTCCTGTAGTAATGCAGCAAGGACCCGAAGAATATCGCAAGATTGGAACCGCCAAATCCCCCGGCACAAAGACCTTTGCGCTCACCGGACACGTTGCCAACACCGGACTCATCGAAGTTCCCTTTGGCACCACCCTCCGCGAAGTGGTCTTTGAAATCGGCGGCGGTGTCTTGGACAAAGATGGCAAGATCAACAACGACGCTTTCAAAGCTGTTCAGATCGGCGGACCCAGCGGCGGCTGTCTCACAACCGAACACCTCGACCTTCCCATCGACTTTGACTCACTCGGCTCAGCCGGTGCCATGGTCGGCTCAGGCGGAATGGTCGTGATGAACGACAGCACCTGCATGGTCGAAACTGCCCGCTACTTCATGACCTTCACCCAGAACGAATCCTGCGGAAAGTGCGTACCCTGCCGCGAAGGAACCCGTCAGATGTTGGAAATCCTTGAAGACATTACCGAAGGCGTAGCCACCGAAGAAAGCCTTGAACTCCTGCAAGACGCAGCTGAGACCATCAAGCTTACTTCACTTTGCGGACTCGGTAAGACAGCTCCGAACCCCGTACTCTCCACAATGCGCTATTTCCGCGAAGAATATGAAGCGCATGTGACCGCAAAATTCTGCCCCACCAAACAGTGTAAAGCCCTCACCCCGATCAGCATTGATCCTGAGCTTTGCACAGGTTGCACACTTTGCTCAAGAGTATGCCCGGTTGGCGCAATCACCGGTGAACTCAGAAAGCCTCACGTTATTGATCCTATGATTTGCATCAAATGCGGCGCTTGCATCGCAGCTTGCAAATTCAAAGCCATCAGCTAATCAGGAGATAAAAAATGGAAAAATATGTATATATAAATAACCGCCAAGTGCCTATTGAGGGCGAGAAGAACATTCTCGAGATTGCTCAAAAAGCACATATCGATATCCCGAACTTCTGTTACCACGGAGACCTCAGTCTCTATGGCGCATGCAGATTGTGCATGGTGGAAGTAGAAGGTCGCGGTCTGGTCACCGCCTGCTCTACCGCTCCGGAAGAAGGAATGAAGATTCAGACCCATACTGCACAGATTCTCAGACTTCGCAAAACCATCGTGGAAATGCTTCTTGCAAACCACGACCAGGAATGCACCAAATGCTCACGTCAGAACGACTGTAAGCTCAACGACCTCTCAAACCGTCTGAACATCGACCACGTTCGTTTCCGTCAGACCAGAGAATTCCGTCCGAAAGAACTTGGCAGCGAATGCCTCGTTCGTGATCCCAACAAATGCGTCCTTTGCGGCGACTGCGTGAGATTCTGCGACGAAATTCAAGGCATTGGCGTAATCGACTTTGCAGGTCGCGGTCAGGGCGTCAGCGTTGAATCCGCCTTTGGCAAGAGCCTCGCACAAGTTGACTGTATCAATTGCGGTCAGTGTGCTGCGGTTTGCCCCACCGGCGCAATCGTTGTCAAAAGCCACATCCCCGAAACCTGGGCAGCTATTCACGATCCTAAAAAGACCGTCGTTGCTCAGATCGCACCCGCAGTTCGCGTTGCCCTCGGTGAAGTCTTCGGCATGCCCGCAAACGATATCACCACCGGCAAGATCGTTGCTGCAATGCGCTTGATCGGCTTTGATCAGGTATATGACACAGCTTTTGCTGCTGACCTCACCGTGATCGAAGAAGCAACCGAATTCATCGGACGTAAGACTGATGGCGGTAAATTGCCCATCTTCACCTCCTGCTGCCCCGCTTGGGTCAAATTTGCAGAACACAACTATCCTCAGCTTTTGGATAATCTTTCCAGCTGTCGCTCACCCCAACAGATGTTTGGCGCAATAGCCAAAGAACACCTGCCCGGCGTGTTTGACGTACCGGTTGAAGACCTCTTCGTAGTCTCCGTCATGCCTTGTACCGCTAAAAAGTATGAGTGCAAGAGACCCGAATTCATCCATGACGGCATCGCCGATGTGGACGTTGTCCTCACCACACAGGAACTGGCAAGAATGATCCGCGAAGCCGGTATCAAATTCGATAATATCGAGCCCGAATCCATGGACCTTCCCATGGGCTTTGCAACCGGTGCCGGTATCATCTTTGGAAACAGCGGCGGTGTATCCGAAGCAGTCCTGCGCTATGCAGCAGACAAATTCGACATCCCCGTTCCCGAAAGCATTGTGCTTCAGGAAGTGCGCGGCGAACAAACTGTGCGTGAAGCAACCCTTGCCGATGGCGCACTCAAGATTTGTGTAGTCCACGGAACCAAGAAAGCTGCTGAGATCTGTGACAAGATTCTCGCAGGCGAAGCCGACTACGACATCGTTGAAGTCATGGCTTGCCCCGGCGGATGCATCGGTGGCGCAGGCCAGCCCATCATCACCGATCCGCTCGAGCGTCGCAGACGTACCACAGCTCTCTATCATGCAGACAAGACCAAAACTCTGCACAGAGCTCAGGACAACCCCTTCGTTAAAGAACTCTATACCGAGCTTCTGAAAACACCTAATAGCGAGAAAGCACACGAACTCTTGCACACCGCATACAGGCATCGCAAGCGCATCGACGACGACGCAATCTCCTTCTCCGCACCCGGCGAAGAAGAACGCTGCCAAGTTCGCGTATGCGTAGGCACCTCCTGCTACCTCAAGGGCGCTCAGGACATCCTGGCAAAGACCTTGCAGATGGTAGAAGAAAACGCTTGGGGCAGATACTTTGACATCTCCGCTACTTTCTGTAGCGAACAGTGTGACAAAGGTCCGAACGTCAATATCGACGGAGTGGACTACAACCACGCTACCTTAGACCAAGTCAGAGACATCCTTACAAAAGAAGCGGATAAGAGAGTAAAATAATGAAGAAAATCCTGATCTGCATGGGGAGCTCATGTTTCGCCCGTGAGAACCGAGAAAACCTCCACGTGATCGAGGATTTTCTAAAAAGTCACGGGATACAAGATAGTGTAAAAATAGAAGGGTCGCTCTGCTTAGGCCAATGCCATCAGGGCCCCAATATCATAATCAACGGCAACTCCTACCACGAAGTTCGTAGGGAGGAGTTGCCCGAGATACTAAGAAAAGAACTGATAGAACTATGAATAAACCGATTTACACCGAAAAGACCGAGTGTCAGGATTGCTACAAATGCGTTCGTGAATGCCCTGTCAAAGCCATCCGCGTAGTAGATGGCAGCGCACAGGTGATGCCCGAAGCGTGCATACTCTGCGGGCGTTGCACCGAAGTTTGCCCTGTCGGAGCCAAGAAGATCAGAGACGATCTCTCTTTGGCGATGGACTTGCTGAAGAAAAAAGAGAAAGTCTATGTTTCCTTAGCTCCTGCTTTCAGGACTGAATTTGGCGGCATGAGCGAAGCCAAGCTAATAGGAGCAATCCAGAGTTTAGGTTTTGCCGGTGTGTCGGAAACAGCATTGGGAGCGCAGGTAGTTTCAGCTGCCTGCGCTCAAATCATTCGAGAGAAGGAAAACCCACTACTGATCTCCTCGGCATGTCCCAGCGTGGTGCACCTCATCGAACAATATTATCCCAATCTTGTGCCTTATATCACCGAAGTATATTCCCCACTCCAAGCTCACAGTGTGATGCTTCGCGAGGAATTCGGCGACGATATCGGCATCGTATTCATAGGCCCCTGCGTTGCAAAGAAAAACGAGCATCCGCAGAACTTTGACGTGGCGCTCACCTTTGCCGATCTCAGGCGTTGGTTCAACAAAACTTCCATTGACTGGGAAAACATTCCATCTGATCTCGAGTTTGTTCCCAAAACGGCTGAAGAAGGCGGACTCTATCCCATTGACGGTGGAATGGCGGAAGGCATCAGATATTATGGAGTTCCTGAGGATACGCTCTTCATGGGCTTCACCGGCGTCAAAGAGATCATGCAAGCCTTCGACGAGATTGATAACAAAGCATTTGGACAGCCCGTATTTTTGGAAGCATTAGCCTGCGTTGGCGGATGCATAAACGGTCCCGGAGTGAGCAAACGTGGCGCAATCGCTCAAAAGCGCTACCGTGTTCAAACCACTACTCCTCCCGCACCGGTACAGCGTGAGGTAGACATGCCTGCCATCACAAAAACCTTCCATGCGCGCGCGATCAAGAAAGGTGATCACACCAAGCAAGAGATTCGCGAAGCACTAAATCGCATAGACAAAAAGCGCGAAGAAGACGAACTGAATTGCGGCGGCTGCGGCTATGACACCTGCGTAGAATTTGCCTGCGCACTCATAGAAGAAAAAGCAGAGCCGGCAATGTGTGTATCATATCTTCGCAAACTTGCCCAACACAAGGCCGCATCTCTTATCAAAGCCATGCCCTCCGGTGTGGTTATCGTGGATGAAAACCTCAAGATCATCGAGAGCAACAAGCGCTTTGTAGAGATAATAGGCGGAGATGCTGCACTTATCTCAGAAGCTGATCTCGAGCTCGAAGGCGCATATCTCGAGCGCATCATAGATTTCCACGAGATCTTTACCGAAGCTCTTAAGAGCGGCACCGAAGAACAAGTTCAAGACATTCGTAGAGATGGCAAGATCATCCGCATCACACTCTTTTCCGTGCAAAAGCACGCCATCCTGGGCGGAATACTCCAAGACATCACCGAGCCCGTTATCCAAAGCGAACAGATCATTGAGAAAGCAAACGAAGTGATGCGTAAAAACCTCACCACTGTCCAGCAGATCGCCTTCCTCTTGGGAGAGAACGCTGCCGATAGTGAAGTATTGCTCTCCTCAATCGTAGAAAGCTTTTCAAAGAAGGATACAGTGAAGTGAGTTCCTACTTTCTGGAAGTTGATCACCACCATATCAGCAAGCACGGCTATCTCTCTTGCGGGGATAGCTTTTATAGTATAAAGAGCGACGACGGCATCATTTGCGTGCTCGCCGACGGTCTCGGCAGCGGCATCAAAGCCAGCGTTCTTTCCACGCTCACCACCACTATGGCTGCCAGCTTTATGTCTTCCAAGATCGATATCAAACACGCGGCGGAGATCATCCTCGAAACCCTGCCCGTTTGCTCATATCGACAGATTGGATACAGCACTTTTACCATTATTGAAGCCAGCTACACCGGTGATTTGCGCGTTATCGAACACGACAATCCTCCCTTTGCCCTCGTGCGCAACGGCAAGGTTGTCCCCATTCAAAAGCAAGAAATCCCCATCAAGACTTTCAGACGCAGCCATCTTTACTACTCCGAACTCACGCTCCAACCGGGAGATAGAGTAGTCTATTATTCGGATGGCGTCACCCAATCCGGCATGGGACTCCCCCACCTCCCCTTAGGTTGGTTAGAAAGCGGTGTCGAACGCTTTGTAGAAAAGATTTTGCAAGAAAACCCTCTCCTTTCTGCAAGCGATATCGCCAAAAGAGTCACCCGGAAGGCTCGCGAATTAGATGGCAACAAGCCGGCAGACGATATCAGCTGTGCAGCGCTTTACCTGCGTAATCCGCGCAGAACCATTCTCGTCACAGGCCCTCCATATAAGATGGAGCACGACCCCATCATGGCAGAACTCATCGAAGGCTTTAACGGCAAGAAGATAATCTCCGGAGGCACCACCGCATCCATCATCTCGCGTGAACTCAATAGACCCCTCAAGGTAAACCTCAAAGAGATAAACAGCAGGTCTGAAATCCCACCCACAGCAGAGATGGCAGGAATAGACCTCGTCACCGAGGGAACAATCACCCTCTCCCGCTGTTTGCGCGCATTAGAAGACGGTGATAATCCCGACACGATGCCTGATAACGCCGTGAAGAGAATGCTAACAATCCTCCTCGAAAGCGATATCATTGAATTCGTAATTGGCACGAAGATCAACGAAGCGCATCAAGATCCCGCCCTCCCCAAAGACTTGGAGATTCGCCGTAACCTTATGAAAAAGTTCAGCGAAGTCTTGGAGACTAAGTATCTCAAGTCAACGAGGGTTTTATTTCTTTGATGCTCGCAGGCGAGCCGATCTAACGATTTAACGAGAGCGATACCCGACCGATTGAAGACGGCTACAGCTTCGCCCCGTGGCTTCTACATTCATATTTAGCCATTAATTTCACTAATTTTAACACAACTATACACTTATAAAAGAACTATAGAGTAAGCTCTATCCATACCATCAACTTTTGAATGATGAACAGAACCCTCTACTATTATATAGGAGCCCAAAAGTGAAAATTGTGGCCAAAATCGCAAACTATTTTTTTTGGGGTATCGTAAGTGATTGACAAATGAGGCCTGAAATAATTTTGAGTTGGAAAATGTTATGTAAACTTGTAGCTCGCGGGGCGAGCCGATTTAGCGATTTAGCGAGTGGCAGCATTTTTTTATAATAGAACGCGGATTTAACGGATCGAACGGATTTACACAGGATATTTGCTCACTTCGTTCGCATTGTTTGGACGTACTGCGCACAAGTTGTTGGATTCGACATGTCCTCGTGTCGAGTATTTAGGTGCAAGCGGGGACGCTTGCAATCCACCGGCGCGTTATTTTATAGAAAGCTTTGTTTTCTCAGGCAACAGGATGTTGCCTGCCCAAAAGGTGGGGTATGCGCATGGCGCATAAGGGGTTAGGGAGCCGACTGAAGTCAGCGATAGGGCCGGATGAATCCAGCGCTACGAGGGTGAGGTATGCGCTTTGCGCATGAGTTGTTGGATTCGATACGTCCTCGTATCGAGTTTTTAGGTGCAAGCGAGGACGCTTGCAATCCACCATGTAGGCTGAAGCCTACTTGGGCGACCGACTAAAGTCAGTGTTACTATGGCGTTAGCTCTGCTGATTGAGATAAGAACAATAGTGTTGATTGGTTCCTGTTGACGCTCTTGGTAACGAGGGCGTTACCAAACCGGTCGCGTCATCCGTGCTAATCCGTTCGATCCGTTAAATCCGTGTTCTATTAAAAATGATATTCAATTCCCTGACGGCACTCTCCACAGAATCCGAACCATGCACCCCATTCTCCGTCTTATCCTCTCCATACAGCGCACGAATAGTTCCCGGCTTTCTCTTCTCCGGCTCCACATCGCCCATCAGCTCTCTCAGCCGCGCGATAGCATCCTCTTTTTCCAAATGCAGTGCAACGCTATCGCCGGAACACATGAACGCCACCAGCTTATCATAAAAGCTTTTGCCAATGTGTTCCCGATAAAATTCTGCCGCCAAATTTTCATCAAAGCGCAATAGCTTCATCTTTTTCACCTTGAAGCCATCACGCTCGATAATGGAGATGATATCCCCTATGTGCCCTCCCCTCACTGCATTTGGTTTGATGAGCAAGAGAGTTTGTTGCATTATCTTTTGGTATAGACTGTTTCGATATAATCCAGCGCCGCAACCTTGATTGCGATATCGCGTTTGAGAACTTTGCTCATGCTCACTTTGTGAAGCAAGATTTCCGTCCAAACCTCATAGACTTCATTGCCTCTGAGTTCTTTCGTGGTATAAAATTTGAGCATATCATGATAAAATTCATCACGGTCAGCATCCACTCTTACTATCACCAGCTTATGGCTATCTTGACCGAAATCATAGTCTTTGAAGCGGATATCAATCACGCCATAACCGAGTTTGAGAAGGTTCTCAAAATTGATTTGTAGTCCCTGATCATTTTGCATTACTAAACTCCCTATATTATTTTCTCGACATAATAGTCGATCTTTTTAGATTTGTATCCATGCAAATATTCTTATTTATTAAGTCAAGAAGAATCTATGAATTTGAAAGAGAGGAAGCCAATGCCAAAGTTTGATTTGGTGACAAACTACGAACCCGACGGTGATCAGCCGGAAGCCATCAAAGAACTCGTAAACGGAGTTTTAGGAGGAAAGCAACATCAAGTTTTGCTTGGCGTTACCGGAAGCGGAAAGACCTTCACGATTGCAAATGTGATTGCCGAGCTAAATCGCCCGACCTTGGTTCTTTCCCACAATAAAACCTTAGCCGCCCAGCTTTATGGAGAGCTCAGACAGCTTTTCCCCAATAACGCCGTGGAATATTTTATCTCTTATTACGATTACTATCAGCCGGAAGCATACATCCCCGGCAAAGACATATATATAGAAAAGGACTCCGATATCAACGACGAGATCGAAAAACTGCGCCTACGCGCCACGATGAGCCTCATGGAGCGCAAAGATGTGATCATCGTCGCCTCGGTTTCCTGCATCTACGGTCTCGGTGTTCCCGAAGAATATCGCCAAGCGCTGATCCGCCTGGAAGTAGGCATGCAGATGGATAGAGAAGATCTGCTGAGGAAACTGGTGAATGCACATTACGCGCGCAATGACATCGCCTTCGAGCGCGGCGCTTTCAGAGTTCGCGGAGACATAGTGGACATCTACCCCGCTTACCTCGAACACTGCCTGAGAGTAGAGTTCTTCGGCGACGAGATCGTGAACCTCGAAAAGCTGCACCCCATCAGCTACAACAGCCTTGGCGCCGTGGACGAATATCCCGTATATCCCGCCATACACTTCATCCTAAATGAAGACAAGATGGAAGAAGCCACGCGCAATATCGAAGCCGAACTGGAAGAACGCATCAAGTTTTACATGGATAATAAACGCTATTTAGAAGCAGAACGCATCAAGCAAAGAACTCTTTTTGATCTTGAAATGCTACGCGAACTCGGCTATTGCAGCGGAATCGAAAACTACAGCCGCCATCTCACCGGCACAAAGCAGGGCGATCCGCCAAATTGCCTCTTGGACTATTTCCCGGACGATTTCCTCATGGTGATAGATGAATCCCACGTCGCCATCCCACAGGTTCACGGCATGTATGGCGGCGACTACACACGCAAGGCAAACCTCGTGGAATATGGCTTCCGCCTACCTTCCGCTTTCGACAACCGCCCGCTCCGCTTCGATGAATTTGAAGGCTTTATGCACAACGTTGTCTTCGTTTCTGCCACTCCCGCCGATTACGAACTGGAAAAGACCCAAGGCGAGATAGTGGAGCAAGTGATCCGCCCCACCGGACTCATAGATCCCGAAATTGAGATCAAGCCCATCAAAACACAGGTGGACGACATCATTGCCCAATCACGTGAACGCACCGAGATGGGACACAAAGTTTTGATAATGACACTCACCAAACGTATGGCGGAAGATCTCAGCCTGTACCTAAATAACGCCGGACTGAGAAGCAAATTCCTGCACAGCGATATAGATAGCATAGGCCGCGCCAAGCTCATCCGCGAATTGCGTTTGGGCGATTATGACATACTTGTGGGCGTGAACCTCCTGCGCGAAGGGCTTGACCTGCCCGAAGTCTCCTTAGTTGCCATCTTGGATGCCGACAAAACCGGCTTTTTACGCTCCACACGCTCACTCATTCAGATTGCAGGTAGAGCCGCGCGCCACGTGGAAGGCAAGGTAGTGCTTTATGCAGATGTGATCACAGACGCCATACAGCGCACCTTAGACGAGACCCGCCGTCGTCGCGAAAAGCAGCTGGAATACAATAAAAAACACAACATTACCCCTCAATCCATCAAAAAGACCGTGGACGAAATCATGCAATCCACCGCCATCGCCGAAGGCTATGAATTCAAGGCAGAGAAAGACGAAGGCAAGCCCAGCAAAGAAGATTTTTCTATGTATTTAGAATTGGATTCGATAGAGAAAGTTCTCAAACTCTTACACAAAGAGATGCAGAAAGCCGCCTCCGAGCTTGATTTTGAGCGCGCCGCAGAGCTAAGAGACAGGATTTGGGAACTGGAAAGCACTCAGGAAAATTAAGAAAGCCCCAAATATTATAGATAAAAGAAAGGCAGAATCCACACAGGAACTCTGCCTTAATTAGATGTCAAAAAATAATATTATTTGACAGCGTCTTTCAGTTTCTTGCCGGCTCTGAATACCGGTACGTTGCGGGCAGGGATATCTAAAGACTCACCTGTCTGAGGATTGATGCCTTTGCGGGCTTTACGATGTGCTACGCTAAAAGAACCAAATCCAACAAAAGATACCTTACCGCCATCGGCAAGGGCTGTAGTTACTCCGTCGAGAACGGATGCGAGTGCAAGCGCGGCAGCCTTCTGAGAAATCTCTGCATCTGACGCGATCTTTTTGATTAATTCATCTCTAGTCATTTTACCTCCTAATATTAGTTTAGATAAGCATTAGAGATAATACAGATTTGAATAAATACTTTATTGCATTTTCTGTCAACTAAAAAAATGTCTTTTTTTGAATACAGTTCAAATATTTCCACTGAGCCAAAGCGGCTAAACCCATCTAACAGCCTGATTCCCATAGCATTAAGCCTTGTTCATAAATATATACTATTATTTTTAGAATTATTGGAGATTCGGCATATACCCTTTTTTCTATTGACAAAATCAAGCCTGTTCGCAGCGTGTGAAAAGATGATAATCAGGAGGATTTGATGAGAAAATCAAGAATTTTTGCCCTGTTGGCACTTAGCCTGCTTTTTGTGCTGAGCGCTTGCAGCACAAACCAGATAATTGAGGAAGCTCCCGAACCGGAAAGCACACCCTTGGAATTAGCTCACGAAGCAGCCGCTGAAGGCAACGGTTTATTTGAAGACGAACTTTTTGAAAATGCAATTTTAGCTTTTGAAAACGCAATAAAGCTTTTTGAAGAAAGCGCTGCAACAGCCACGGATGCAGATTCAGTTTCTGCAAACATCGAGCGCATGCAGCTGAACATCGCCAAATGCCACACCGATATCGCTCTCGAACACATCGGTTTAACTCTTTATGAAGACGCTTTGGCAGAATATGAACTGGCACTTGAAATCTATGAAAGCATAGAGCCCGTTGTCACCCCCGAAGAAGAGATCAAAGAGATGATCATGGGCTCCTATGGAAATATCACCTATGTAGCCGAGCTCGTGGGAGACCATGAAAAGACCCTTCTTTATTACGACAAAATCTTGGAAGAAAACCCCAACGACGGCGAGATTCTCAACAACAAATTTGTGCTCCTGCGCGATAAGATCAAAGACGAAGACGCAGCCTTTGCAGTTTTGGAAAACTATGTAACGGTGGCCGAAGGTGCAAACGCATATAGCGCATACATCATGCTCGCCGATGGCTATGCCCAAAACAACAGATTTGAAGACGCGGAAGGCGCCTATCTTGAAGCCGAAAAAATCCGCTCCGATGCCCAGACCTTTATCCGCATCGCAAATTTCTATCGCGCAAACAGCGAATGGGCAAAGGCAAACACCTATTTAGAGAAGTTTTTGCTCACCGGTCCCGCTGACGACGAAAGAGTGAACGTATATAAGCAGATCGGCGGCAACTATGCCCAGCTCGGCGTAAAGGCAAAAACGGTTGAATATTATGAGAGAATCCTCGAAATAGCACCCGAAGCGCCCATCGCCCTCTATCTCGCCAGCCACTATAACGGACTCAAAAATTGGAACAAGGTGATTCAAAATGCCACCGTAGTCCTGAATATTGATTCCAATAACGTTGATGCGCGCATGCTTCGCGGAATCGCTTACTATTCCCTGAAAAACATGAACGCCGCAAAAGCAGATTTGCAGAGACTGGAAAACGATCCCAAATATGGAACCCAGGCAAGCAACATCTTAAAAGCTATTAAATAATTTAAGAATGAATAAGGTGGGCGGACGAAGCATGAGATTTTGTCCGCCCTTTTCTTAAGATGAAAAAGATCAAAACAGACGGTTCCATCAAGTCCATCTTCCGCTATGTTCCCGGCAAGAAGATCTCGCGCCCCGTTGTCGGCGCCACCATCCCCGCCGGCTTTCCCTCGCCTGCTCAGGACTACATCGACGGCACCTTAGACCTCAGCGAATATCTCATCCAACATCCCGCAGCCACCTTCTTCATGTATGCAGATGGATATTCCATGATAGATGCCGGCATCCACCCGGGCGATCTGCTCATAGTGGATCGCGCCATCGAGCCTGCAAATAACAAGATTGTAGTGGCAATAGTTGATATGGAATTCACGCTCAAGCGCCTCAAGATAGAGGGAAAGAGATATTGGCTGATTCCCGAAAACGATGAATTTGAGCCAATCGAGATCACCGAAGACATGGACTTTAGAATCTGGGGAGTGGTTACCTATGTAATCCATCCGCTGTGATGACGCGCAAGATCCCCCTCATCCTCGCACTGCTTCTTCTTTCCTGCTTCCTGCAAGCAGAGCGATTTTATCACGAAGAAACCATTGAGTGCAAACCCGACACTTTATCTTATCAACTAAGCCATAAGAACCTCGTCAGCGGCTCAGAAAGCGTCCAAATCGGCGACAAGCTACTAATTCAGGGTAAGGACTACCATCTCAACTACAAAAGCGGCATCCTAAGCTTTCCCGGAGGCGCACCCGCAGCGAGCTTCACAATCAGCTATCTCATCATCCCGCCGGAAATCTTAGAGCCAAAACAGATCTATGCCCGCAGCGCCATCTCGGATAGCCTCATCACAAAGCGCCCTGCCCCGCCCCTCTTCCGCCCCGCCGCAAATACCAAGCTCAACATCACGGGCAGCAAAACCTTCGCCCTCTCGCTCTCCGAAACCGGCGATACAGACCTCCTGCAATCGCTATATGTAAATCTCGATGGCGAACTTGCCTCAAATATCTTTATCAATGCCCAACTCTCCGATAGCCAGAGCAAACTCAGCCCGGAAGGGGATTCCAAAGAGCTCTCCTCGCTTGATAATGTTTTCATCCGCGTCTATGGCAAAAGCTGGGAACTGGGCATGGGCGATCTCGATCTCAGCTTCCCGCGCAGCCGCTACCTGAATTTTTATAACAAGATTGAAGGCATTGTCTTTAAATATGACAAAACCCATGAAGCCATGGCGGCATACAGCGCCGGAGGCGGAAAACGAGCCTCCCAAAAGATTGATATTATAGACGGCAAGCAGGGTCCATATTATCTCACGCCGGATAGCTCCCAACGCAGCTTCATCATCGTTGCGGGCACGGAAGAGATTCACGTGGACGGCGTGCTATTAGAACGCGGGCGCGACTATACAATCGACTATAGCGAAGGCTCCATCATGTTTCGCCGCATCATGAGTTCGCTGGATTCCGTGATCGCCTGGTTTCAATATTCAGACGAAAACTACCGTCAAAACACCCTTTTCAGCTCTTCAAATATCAAGCTGGGCGAGAGATTCTCATTTTTCCACCACCTCGTCCATCAATCCGATTCACGCCATCAACCCCTGCTTTTCAGTTTCACGGATGCAGATAAGGATAGCCTATATAACGCCGGTGATAACGCAGTTTTTACCGGTGGCATAATCCCCGTGGAAGAAGGCAGCGGAAATTATAGATTGATGACAGATGAGCTCGGCAATGAGTATTATCTTTACGCGCCAGGGCATGAGGAAGCAGACTATAACCTTATCTTCAGTTATCTGGGCCCCGGTCTTGGAGATTATGAAGAATTTTCCCCCGGCAGATATGAACATGTAGGCTGCGGACTGGGCTCGTGGATGCCCTTAAAGCGCCTTATCGCTCCCGCTCAGCGCAGCAATTTAGAATTCGGCTTTGCGCACAACAGCGCCAAATGGCACAATCAGATTGAATTCCTCTATAGCGATTTAGATAGGAACACCCTCTCCCCTTATGATGATGAGGATAACTCTGGCGGCATTCTCTCGCTAGGCATAAAGCGTCAAAACAGCCCCTTGAAGCTGGGCTTAGGCGCACAATATCGCCTGCCCAATACCCATCTGCCTGCCCAAAGCGAAAACATCTCACAGGATCTCGCCGCACTGGATACTCCCGATAATCTCGGCATGCAAACCCTGGATTTTGATCTCGGCTATCATAGCGAGGCTTGGCGTCCCTCAGTCTTTTTCCGCCTGCGCAATCTCGAAGAACAATACACCCAAAAAGCCCTGCGCCTCAGCTCCATCAGCCAAGCAAAGAGCATCTTGCCCGCGCTCAATTTCGCCGGCACGCTTTCTTCTCAAGATGGCAATAAAGAAAGCTTTCTGCAATATTATGACCTCACTGCAGATTGGCAAATAAAGCTGATCACACTAAAGCTCAACGGCATATTTTCTGAGATGGATGAACAGCAATTTGGCACGCGCAATCTAAAGCTCATGCCCACCATAGAAATCAATCATGAAAGTAGCTTCAGTGCACTGAGCTATAGCCAAGAAGAGCTGCAACACAAGCGCGACACTTGGCAAAGAATAAGCGAGCAAGAAACCTATAGTCTCATGCACAATAGCAGCTTCGGTGCGCAACATCTCAATCTCGAATTCAGTCACCGCACCCTGCACAGGGAAGCCGACGACAGCCCGGCAGATGGCGAAGGCAGCGGCAAAAACTCTTTCCAGCTCCTCTCCATGAACAATAGCAACAGCCTCTTTAAGGGCGCGCTCAGCCTCTTTGGCAATTATCAGCTGAATCAAACCGAATTCTTCCCGAGGATCCGCGAGCTTGTCTATGTGGGCAGCGGATTTGGCGTCTTAGATAGCACGGGAGTGGAAATAAGCGATGGTGAATATATCTATGAATATATCACCTCGCCCACGGGCATGCTTTCCTCGGAACTCACCGCATTGGTCAGCTTCTATCTTAAGCCCGGGCAATATCTAAAAGCACCATTCTGGAAGCGCATCCATAGCGATATCTCGCTGACCGCCGCAGAGCAAAACAAGGACATCAAAGACTGGCAAAGCTATCTCTTCATGCCTTCCTATGTATTTAATAAAGACACCATTTACGGCAGGCAGAGCTATCTGCAGAACCTATATTTTGACCTCTATAAAGGCAAGATCATCAGCAATCTCAGCATTGAAGAAAGCAGAGACATTGACCAACGCTATCAAAGCCCGGAAAGAAGCCGCGATAGCAAGCAATTCATACAGCTGGATTTCAGGGGATATTTGGGATTGAATACTCGCCTGAACCTGGAAAACAGCCAAAGCCGCGAAAGCCGCTATAATTCACACGTGAACATCCAAAGCCTGAGCGCAAACATGGAAAAGCTCATCGACGCCAAAAGCACTGCCATCCTCAGTATCAAAGCCGCGCAAGAAAAAGGCAAAGACCAAAGCGACAGCCAAGAATATAGCATCAAAAGCATCCTCTTCTCCCCCGCCTTGCGCAGCGTGTTCATGCAAAAATATCGCATCACGGCGCGACTCGGACTGGGCTATAACCACCGAGAAGGCAGTGGGTATCTCAGCTTTTTGCCGGATAAACGTGAGGGACTTTTAGCCGATGGCAATATCGCTGTCATGTATCGCATAAACGACTTCAGCTCGCTGAGCTTTGAATATAAAACAGCCAAATATCCCAAGGATAAGGCGACACACAACCTCAAACTGGAATTCCGCGCGGAGCTATAAATCATGCCCATACTCAGCACTATCGATTACCTCATCCTCATGCCACTGATCTTTTTGGCGGGCTTCATCGATGCAATCGCCGGAGGAGGCGGACTCATCTCATTGCCGGCATATTTCAGCATCGGCATCCCGCCACACATGGCGCTGGGCACAAATAAGTTCTCGTCTTTCAGCGGCACGGTATTTTCCACCGCACGCTATTTCAAAGCTAAGATGATGGACGTCCCCATCGCGCTCACCAGTGCAGCACTGGCACTCATCGGCTCATGGCTGGGAGCAAGAACGGCGCTAAAAGTCTCAGCAGATTTTCTCAACTATCTGCTCATCATTCTCATCCCGCTCATCGCCGCATTTACGCTCTTACGCAAGAATCTCGGCTATGAAGATAAGGCAGATCAGATCAAGAAAGGAGTGAGATTTGTCCTTGCCGCGCTCGCAGGACTAATCATAGGCTTCTATGATGGATTCTTCGGACCCGGAACGGGAACATTCCTCATTATCATCTATGCCACGCTCCTCAAATATGACTTCATCCGCGCTAATGCGAATACCAAGGTGGTAAATCTCGCCTCGAATACTGCCGCACTCGTCACCTTCGCCTTCGCAGGAAAGATATTCTATCCCGCTGCCATCCCCGCCGCGATCTTTGGCATTGCGGGCAATCTCACAGGCTCCAAGCTCGTAATACTAAGAGGCAATAAGTTCATCCGACAGATATTCATACTCGCGCTCTTGCTCTTGCTCTTGCGCATAGCCTGGACCCTCTTTGCTTAATGTTTGGGCTGGCAACATCTTGTTGCCAGAGAAAGCAAAGCTTTCTATCTTTACTGACCATAAATTAACACGAAATCACACAGATTGAGCTCACTACGCTCGTTCGGCTAACGCCATAGTAACACTGACTTTAGTCGGTCGTTGTGTAGGCTTCAGCCTACATGGTGCATTGCAAGCGTCCCCGCTTGCACATTAAAAACTCGACACGAGACGTGTCGAATCCAACATGCGCAATGCGCATTCCCTATAGCTGTAGCGCTGGCTTCCAGCCGGCCGTAACGCTGAGACTTCAGTCGGCTCCCTAACCCCATGCGCATCAGCACATTCCGCACAACTGGGCTGGCAACATCTTGTTGCCAGAGAAAGCAAAGCTTTCTATTAAAGAGCACTATCTCACTCCGCTCGAATAAAATGTATAAGCATCCCGCACCAACCAATCAGCTCTCTATTCACTTGCAAAACAATCCCTTACAGCTCTACAAACCAAAATCTTTACTGTTTTCACTATAAAACAGCCCTAACTGCTTAAAACACAATAAGCTATACCTAAATCCAACTACTAAGTAATCCTTAGTAGTTCAAAATATCTAACAGTTCGATTCTATTGATTGCCAATAAGATAGCTGCTCATTACAAAACTCGCTATTGGGCAGCCAATATCTTGTTGTCTGAGAAAGCTGAGCTTTCTATTAAAAAGCACTGTCTCGCTTCGCTCGTAAAAAGAGTATGCGCTCACGCGCATGCGGCAACGAGGACGTTCCCGCCCCAACCAATCAGACTCCTATTCATATGTAAAACATTCCCTTACAGCTCTGCAATTAAAAAATATATCACTTTTTGGATAAAACAGCCCTAACTGCTTAATACACAATAAGCTATACCAAAATCGAACTGTTAAGTAATCCTTAATAGTTCAAAATATCTAACAGTTCGATTCTATTGATTGCCAATAAGATAGCAGCTCATTCCGAAACTCGCTATTGGGCTTTAAAGGGCTTATCTCGCTTCGCTCGAATAAAGAGTATGCGTTCCCATACCAATCAGTTAGCAGTCAGTTCAGTTGTAAAGAAATCCTTTACAACTCAGTCCCAAAGCGCATCCCTTCTCCTTTCGGGCAGGGAACGTCCTCGTTGTCTGAGAAAGCATAGATGACGCGACCGGTTTGGCAACGCCCCCGTTGCCAAGAGCGTCATCAGAAAACAATCAACACTATCTCGCTCTGCTCGATTTGGTCAGGTGAGATTCTCTCGCCTGAGAACACACAATTTCCCATCAAATAAACACCCATAATTTACATTGACAGAATACCTTAGCCATTCATAATGTCCCCAAGATCAAGACAATATTCGGAGAAACAATGAGCCAGAAAAAAGCTATGAAAACAGACACAATAACAGCAAAACAAGATCAAGAACTGATGCGCACAAGCACGCCCTTTGACGATAGAGCAAACATGCGCTTTAGCATATCAGATCTCGATCTCGGACTTATTCGCTCCTATCTAAGCAAGATAGATAGAGAACTCTTTGATAGCTGCATATACATGCCCTTTGAAGATTTGCTGATCAAGCTCAACTTCGCTGACAAGGTGCAAGATAAATACTATCCTAAAAATGTGGCTCTGATGTTTTTCAACGATGAACCCGATAAGTTTTTTCCGCAAACTCAGATCGATATCGTTCAACGTGTAAACATCTACGGCAAAGAAGATTACAAGGAGATAAGCTTCAAAGGCACCTTAGATAAGATGTTCAGCGATACCATGAGCTATTTTGAAAGTTTATATTTCATGGAACGTGTTCAAAAAATGCCGGGGCTTGCACGTGCAAACAGGTTTTTCTCATATCCTAAAAAGGCAATTGAAGAAGCCCTTTTAAATGCTCTCTGCCACCGTTCTTATGAGATTCCAAAGCCCATAGAAGTATGCGTCTTGCGGGATAAAATAACTATAAAAAGCTATCCGGGACCAGATAGCTCCATTACCGATGAGCAGATTAAAGAGCTAAACTTCAACGCTGACATTAAACGCAATCAGAGAATATGTGATATTCTCAAAGATCCCGACCCCTTTGAAAGCATGCTCTCGGGCATGGAAAAGATAATCAATGCCTGCGAAGGAAATGGCTCTCCCCTGCCCATTGTGCGCACTGATGCAGATAGATCTTTCTTTTCGATTGAGCTAATGCTTCACAAGCAATGGTATGAGCTCTAAAGCAGGTCAACTATTCGATAACATCGAATAGTTCGATTCCTTTGATCATCAATAAGATAGGCATTTCCATCAACATATAATGTTACGCTGCTACTCGAGGCAACGAGGGCGTTCCCACACCGCCCGTAGCAGCATCCCTATCCGTGCAAATCCGTTTTATCCGTTCAATCCGTGTTCCATTATCCAAAAGCAGCCTTGTATCCCTCGTTAAATCGCTAAATCGTTAAATCGCTAAATCGGCTTCCCCAACCCTAACCCACAATTATCTTGACGGGATACATAGTTTCCAAAATACTTGAAACATCATCAAAAAAGGAAAGAGAAGAAAACTAATGGAGGGAGAAAGTGAACACAAACCGGCTTTTGATAAGTTTAGATTGTTATACATACCATGCACTTATCTCTCCGATAAGTTTACCTTCCATCTTTTTTCATAAGGGGATGTTATGAATATATTTGATCTCAGAAGAAGCCTAATCTCAGATTACAGCTCTTTCATCAAGGGCTATCTGAACATCAAAAACAAGAGAATCAACGAATTAGTTGAGCGTGAGATGGATGACGGGCTTTTATGGCCTGATCCTCTCATTCAAATCAGCCCCTTTTTTGAAAAAGGCAAGTCCATAGACGATTTCATTGATGAAAGAATACTCCATCCCAAATGCCGCGATATATTCCGCATCCGCAGCTCTGATGATGACCCCGGATTTCCCATCAGACTGCATTCCCACCAAAGCGAAGCCATCGAGAAGGCATATAAAAACCAAAACTATGTTCTCACCACGGGCACGGGCTCCGGCAAAAGCCTCTCATATATAGTCCCGATCGTGAACCATGTGCTAAAAACCGGTACCGGAAAAGGCATCAAAGCCATCATAGTCTATCCCATGAACGCGCTCGCAAATAGCCAAGAAAATGAGCTCAAGAAGTTTTTACAACCCGGCTCGGAAAATGAAAAGCTGGTGACATTTAAACGTTATACAGGACAAGAAAGCGCAGAAGACCGCAAAAAGATATGGGAAAACCCACCCGATATTATTCTCACCAACTATGTGATGCTTGAACTCATCCTCACCCGCCCCGAAGAAGCCAAGCTGGTAGAGAACTGCCAAAATCTCAAATACTTGGTATTAGACGAATTGCACACATATAGAGGCAGACAAGGCGCCGATGTTGCCATGCTTGTAAGGCGCACACGTCTTGCCACGGGAGCGCACGATCTAATCTGCGTTGGCACCTCAGCCACCATGGCAGCCCAAGGTGATCTCATCTCCCAAAAGAAGGAAGTAGCCCGCGTTGCCGCCCTGCTTTTTGGCAGCGATCTTCCCCCTGAGAATGTGATTGGTGAAAGTCTTTTACGCGTCACCAAAGAATATGATTTTAATATCCCTGAAAACCTACAAAAGCTAAAAACAAGCATATCCCAAGTAAAGAATATAGATCACATCACGCAGGAAGAGCTAAAGAGAAACCCTCTTGCCTCATGGATTGAAAGCACTTTTGGGCTCAGCAGCGATGAACCCACGAAGAAGCTTATACGTGCCACACCCATCAGCATCTCAGGTCAAGATGGCGGCGCAAAAAAGCTTCAAGAGCTTACCGGGCAGGAACTTTCACTTTGCCAAGAAGCCATCATGCAAATGCTTCTTTTGGGATACAACACCAAAAACGAAGAGACAAACTTCCCAATTTTCGCTTTCAGGTTGCACCAATTTATCAGCCGCGGCGACACAGTTTATGCCGGCTTGGATGATGAGAGCCGCCGCTACCTCACCCTGCAGAAACAGATCTTCATCCCCGGCAGCAATAAAGAGCGCATCCTGCTCCCCTTATGCTTTTGCCGTCAATGCGGTCAGGAATTTTACACAGTGTTCAAAAACTTTGATGAAAAAAGCCACACAATCGTATTCAGCTCCCGCGATTTCGGACAAACAGGCGGTGAAGACGATGATGCAGGCTATCTCTATGAGCTCGAAAACAACTTTAATGTCGAGCAAAACTTCCCGCCCGACTGGCGCGATATAGATGGCAAGATCCCCCGCAATCGCCGAGATTACCTGCCAACTCCATACAAGCTAAATCAAAAAGGCGAGCAAGACTCATCCGGCAAACACTATTTCTTTTTCAGCGGCAAATTCAGATATTGCCCCTCATGCGGAGTTGCCCATTCCACCAGCCAACAAAGAGACTTCGGCAAGCTCAGCGTATTAGGAACAGAAGGACGCAGCACCGCCACAACCGTACTCTCCCTTTCCGTGATAAAACACCTCAAAGACATGGAAATAGACGACGAAGCCAAAAAGCTGCTCAGCTTCACGGACAACCGTCAAGATGCCTCTCTACAATCCGGACACTTCAACGACTTCATTCAAGTAAGCAATTTACGCGGCGCACTTTACCGCGCTTTAGATAAAGCCGGAGATGAAGGTATCACCCACGACAAACTCACACAAAGCGTATTTGACGCCTTAGCGCTTGAATATGATGAATATGCCCGCGATCCCGATGCAGACCGAGGTCATGCCCGTCAAAATACCGATAGTGCCCTGAGAGAGATCTTGGGCTATATGCTTTACTATGATCTCAGGCGCGGCTGGCGAGTGACGGCGCCGAACCTCGAACAAACGGGACTTTTATCCATAGACTACCTTACCTTAGACGAGCTTTCCAAAGATCAAGAGCTTTGGGACGAGTGCCACCCCGCACTCAAGGAAGCAAGCGATGAAAACCGCTATGAAATCCTCAAAACCTTACTTGATTTCATGCGCAGATCTTTAGCCATAGACACCCAATATCTGAGTTTCAAAGATTTAGAACAGATCATCATAAGAAGCAGGAGCAATCTCATCCCGCCCTGGGGCTTTGAAGAAGGCACACAGGCGGCAAAGCTGATCTACGCCGCTTTCCTATACCCCAGATCAAGCAGAAAAAATGAAAAGAAAGAGAAGAACGTATATCTTTCCATACACAGTGCCTTTGGACAATATCTGAAGTCCCCGCGCCGTTTCGGTGAAGCATATAAGAAAAGCTTAGACACTTTTGAAGTGACGACGATAATCACCGATCTCTTGCAACAATTAGAAAGATACGGCATTGTGATCAGCAGCGGAAAGGACAAACTTGACCCCGCCTATCAGCTTAGAGACCAAGCAATTATATGGAGAAAAGGCGATGGCGAAAAAGGCTTTTATGATCCCTTGCGCCAGCCCACCAAATCCTCAGACGATCAGCCCATAAATTCATTCTTCCGTGATTTTTACAGACAGATGTCCCAAACCATGGCAATGGAAGCCCGCGAGCACACCGCTCAGGTAAATTATGAGATTCGTGAAGAGCGTGAAGAAGCCTTCCGCAAAGCCACATTGCCCATTCTCTATTGCTCCCCCACCATGGAACTGGGCATTGATATATCACAGCTAAACGTGGTGAATATGCGCAATATCCCGCCCACTCCGGCAAACTATGCCCAGCGTAGCGGACGCGCCGGACGCAGCGGACAGCCCGCTCTTATCTTCAGCTATTCATCCTCCATGAGCCCGCATGATCAATACTTTTTCAAACGCCCCTCGGCAATGGTCTCCGGTAGCGTTGCCAGCCCTCAGATCGATCTTGCCAATGAGGATATGCTCACCTCACACATCAATGCAATTTGGCTTTCGCTTTCAAAGATGAGCCTTGGCAATTCACTGCAAAAAGTGATAGATTTAGAAAGCGGCGATACCACCCTGCCCATTAGAGAATCTCTCAGCCTTGCGCTAAAAGATGAAGATCTGAAAGCACGAAGCAAAGCCAAGGCAAGATATATGTTAGAATCCATTGAAGATCAACTTACCGAAAGCCTTTGGTATAAGCCCGATGAATGGTTAGACGAGGTTTTCAGTAAATTGGAAAGAAACTTCAACGAAGCCTGCGACCGCTGGCGCGATCTCTACAAAGCGGCTTTCAAGCAGCAAGAAGCTCAAAACATCAGACGCCAAGATCGCAGCCTCACCCAAAAGGAAAGAAGACAAGCCGATAGATTGCGCCGAGAGGCAGAGTCTCAGATGGATATTCTCACGGGCAGCGCAGAGTTTTATTCAGACTTTTACAGCTATAGATATTTTGCTTCGGAAGGCTTTTTACCGGGTTATAATTTCCCGCGCCTCCCGCTCTCAGCCTTCATTCCAGCTAAAGACAACAGGAAAGAGCACGACGAATATCTCTCCCGTCCCCGCTTTTTGGCTATCACCGAATTTGGTCCAAACACCTTTGTATATCACGAAGGCTCGCGCTATATCATTAACAAGGTGATCCTGCCTGCTAGCGATGACGATGAACTTTTGGGCTTAAGCAAAGCCAAACTCTGTGAGAACTGCGGATATCTAAACAAAGAAAACTACGACATTTGCCAACACTGTAAGAGCAGCGATCTCACCATGCTCGCCAATCTTTTCCGCCTGCAAAATGTGGTAGCCTTCCGCAGATCCCGCATCAATTGCGATGAAGAGGAACGCATAAGAATGGGCTTCGAGATGCGCAGTACAGTTGAGTTCAACCAAAAGGGCGAAAGCCTTCTTTCCACGCGCATAGATCTCAAAGACGATGAAGAGGAGCTTTTCACGCTCAACTACGGCGATTCTGCCACTATCTGGCGCATAAACATGGGCTATCGCAGTCGCAAGCAAACTGATCTCGACGGTTTTCTCATAGACGTCCAAAGAGGCACTTGGCTAAAAGAAAGCCATGAAAAAGCAAAAGCTGAAGAAGACGATGAAATCTTTGAATATGACGGACCCGATAAGCGCAGCCAAAGAGTTGTCCCCTTCGTTAGCGACACTAAGAATTGCCTCTTGCTCCAGCCCATGACAGAGCTTTCGGACAGCGTTTTCGCCTCCCTGCAATCCGCCCTCAAAGTAGCCATACAAAGGCTCTTTGAACTCGAAGATAGGGAGCTTGCCGCCGAAGCCTTGCCAAGCAGAGATCAGCGCCGCAGCATCCTCTTTTATGAGGCAGCCGAAGGCGGAGCAGGAGTCTTAAAACAATTACTCATAGAAGATAACTATAGACAGCTCATCCGCACCGCCCTGGAGGTTTGCCACTTTGATCCCGACACCTTTGAAGACCTGCGCCGCTCCGAATTTTCAAAAGAAGATTGCGAAGCCGCCTGCTATGATTGCCTGCTCAGCTATGCAAATCAACTGGATCACGAAATCTTGGACAGACAAGCGGTTAAGGATACCCTTATCAAGATGTTAGATTGCGATTATATTCGCTCATCCACCACGGATACTCGCAGGGATCACTATCACAAACTGAAGAAGGAATGCGAATCTGAGCTTGAAGAGAAATGGCTCATGCGCATCTATAAAGAGGACTATATTCTGCCCACACACGCGCAAGAGAAATTAGAAGCCGCTGGCACAACTCCGGACTTTACATATTCCGCTAATCATGCTCTCATCTATATTGATGGTCCACACCACGAAGCAGAAGACATCAAAGCTCAAGATCGGCGCATTGAAAGAAGAGCTAAAGACCTCGGCTTTTCCGTAATTCGCTTTACCCATAAAGATGAAGATTGGCAAGCCACCTTAGACCGCTATCCCCAAATCTTCGGCAAACCCACCCCATTTTAAACATTCAAGGAATTATAATGCACAAAGATAATGCTCAAACCCGCTTCAACCTCGGCTCTTTGGTGAGCGTGCGCGATAGGGAATGGATTGTTCAACCCGGCTCCGATGATGAGCTGCTTCTTCTAAAGCCCTTGGGCGGCTCAGAAGACGAGATAATAGGAGTATTAAGCTCTCTCGAAAGAATAAGTTCCGCCAAATTCGATCTCCCGAACCCCGCCCGTTTTGGCGACTATCGTTCCGCCGCCCTGCTCCGTGATGCGCTCAGGCTCAGCTTTCGCAGCGGAGCGGGCAGTTTCCGCAGTTTCGGACGCCTCGGCTTTGACCCCCATCCCTATCAGCTCTTGCCGCTGATGATGGCGCTGAAGCTCAATCCCGTTCGCCTGCTCATCGCCGATGATGTGGGCGTGGGCAAGACTATTGAGAGCCTGCTCATCGCACGCGAACTTTTAGATAGAGGCGAAATCAACCGCCTGGCTGTGCTTTGCCCTCCCCACCTTGCAGAACAGTGGCAATTTGAGCTAAAAGAGAAGTTCCACATCACCGCCGAATTAGTCTTGGCTAATACGGCTAAGAAGCTGGAAGCAAAGTGCCTGCCCAATGAATCCATTTTCGACATCCATCCCTTCACCGTGATCTCTATCGATTACATCAAAAGCGATAGACGCAAAGAGGAGTTCCTGCGCTCTGCACCGGAGTTTATCATAGTAGATGAAGCCCACACCGTAAGCCACGATTCGCTTACTTCCGGCAGCCGCCATCAAAGGCACGAGCTGGTGAAATCTCTGAGTGAGGACGACTCCCGCCACCTCGTTTTTGCCACCGCAACCCCGCATTCAGGCAATGAAAACGCCTTTTACTCCCTGCTCACCATGCTCAATAAATCAATTGAGAACTATCCTACCGACCTCAGCGGCAAAGAGAACGAGAAATATCGCCGCAACATTGCCAAGCATTACATTCAAAGAAGGCGCGCAGACATCATTCATTATTTGGAAGATACAGTATTCCCGGAAAGCATTTCAGACGAAGATAGCTACAAGCTTTCTGCCCAATATCAGAAGCTCTTCGATTCCGCCTTGGCTTATGCCCGCGAATTGGTGCAGGATACTCTTACAGACAAGCGTCGCCAAAGAGTTCGCTGGTGGTCTGCGCTTGCCCTGCTGCGCTCTCTTGCCTCCAGCCCCGCCGCCGCAAGGGAAACCATGCTCAATCGTTCTCAAACTTTAGCTTCGCAAGATCTTGAAGAAGCAGACGAAATAGGCAGAAAAACCGTGATGGACGAAGGTGACAGCGATCTGGGCGACAATCCCGATCTCGCACCCGGCTCTTACCACGAGATAGATGAAGACCGCCACGGCGATATCCAGCTAAAGAAGATGGCAAAAGCCGCCGAAAAGCTTTATGGCAATCAAGATCACAAACTATTAGGCATCATCGAGCCTCTGCAAAAGCTTATTAAAGATGGCTTCAGCCCCATCATCTTTTGCCGCTTCATTCCCACGGTGGAATATCTCACAGAAGAGCTGCGCAAACGCATAAAGGGAGTGGCAATCGCCGGAGTAAGCGGACTCCTCCCTCCCGAAGAGCGCGAGATGCGCGTTCAGCAATTAGGCAAAGAAAACAAGCGCATCCTCGTTTGCACAGATTGCCTCTCCGAAGGCATCAACCTCCAAGAATCTTTTGATGCCGTAATCCACTATGATCTCAGCTGGAACCCAACTCGTCATGAACAGCGCGAAGGCAGAGTTGACCGCTTCGGACAAAGCCGCAAGGAAGTGCGCATGCTCACCTATTACGGTAAAGATAACGGCATTGACGGCATAGTGCTCGATGTGTTAATCAGAAAGCATAATAGCATCAAAAACACCCTTGGCGTATCCGTCCCCGTCCCCTTCAGCAGCGTTGAGCTACTCGACGCCATCTTTGAGGGCTTGCTCTTGCGTGAAAGCTCCGGCAGTTCGGATCAAATGCTCATCCCTCAATTGGAAAAATATTTTGCAGAAGAACAGAAAGAGAAGCTGCAACTTTGGGATAAGGAAGCCGAGCGTGAAAAACAAAGCCGCAGCCTTTTTGCCCAACACCTTCTCGCCCGCGAAACCGAGCCAGTGCAAGAAGAGTTAGATAGCTACCGCCATTCTTTAGGCGCTCCCATTGACGTGCAAAACTTTGTTCACACCGCGCTCACCTTAGAGGGCGCAAAGGTTGTGGAAAAGAAGGACTTTTTTGAGCTCAATCTCAGCGAAGTTCCCGAAGCCCTGCGCGAAAATGCCGGCTTCTTGCCCGATAGAGTAAAGTTCCGTTATGCACATCCCGCCGGGAAAGATACAATGGTTCTCACTCGCACCCACCCCACCGTGGAAGGCTTGGCAAATTACATTCTCAGTTCAGCCTTAGACGAAAGCAATACCGATAGCATCGCGCGCCGCAGCGGCGTAATACGCTCTTCAGCCATCTCACGCCGCCATACCCTTCTCCTACTCAGATGCCGCTATCTCATCTCGGAATATAAACCAAACTTAAGAGAAACGCAAAACAACCTCATAGAAGATTCCGCCCTGCTCGCCTTCACCGGCATGGATGATGATATCACTTTCCTCTGTGAAGAAGACGCACACAAGCTCTTAGAACTCACGCCCGAAGATAACATTGATCCCGGCATCATGCAAGATCATATCCAAGATGTGATAGATTCCTATCCCGCACTTCTTCCCCACTTGGAAAACTATGCCAACCAAAGAGCAGAAGAGATATTGGAGTCCCATACGCGGGTGCGCAAAGCCGCGGGCATCACAGGCAGAATGCCCAAGATAGAGGCACAATTGCCCCCTGATCTCTTAGGCATATATATCTATCTACCCCTGATTAAGGATTTTTAGGATCAGCAAAATGATAAAAGATAACCAAGCTCTTTCCCACATCCATAGCGAAGGCTCGCTGCTTTCGCGCGACTTCTTGCTCAAGCTCCTCTCCGGCAATGGCGCTATCCCCGCCTTTTTGCCCAAAGACTATCGCCTCAGCGCAGGCGAACGCCTAAACGAAGCCGCAACCCGCTCTTATGCCCGCCTCAGCCGCCTCTGGAAAAGCTTTCAGGCCCATCTAAAGACCCTTCCCCCGGAAAATAGCGGCACCACCGAGACCCGCAGCATGTGGCTCATCCCTCTCTTTCAAGAGCTGGGTTATGGCTCTCTGCAAAGCATCCGAGGCGAAAGCATAGAAGGCAAAAGCTATCCTCAAAGCCACGAAGCACAAGAGCCCCTCGCCTTGCATCTCATGAGCCATAAATGGGATCTCGATCGCCGTCCGCGCAGCGCAAGAGACAATAGCTTCCTGCTAAGCGGCTCACCCTTTAGCCTCATGCAGGAATATCTAAACCGAAACCAAAAGAAGCTCTGGGGCATCCTCACCAATGGCAATAGCCTCCGCCTCATGCGCAATAACGCCTCGCTCACGCGCAGTTCCTATCTCGGCTTCGATCTCAAAGCAATCTTCGATAGCGATAGCTATGCGGATTTCTTCCTGCTCTGGCTGATATGCCATCAATCCCGCTTTGCAGTTTCTTTAGATGAATTCAATTATCCCCTCCCTGCCGAAACCTGCATCATGGAAAGCTGGTATCTCGGCTCCATCAGCGAAGGCGTGCGCGCCATGGAAGAGCTGCGCGATAAGGTGGAAAACTCCATCAGCATCCTCGGCAAAGGCTTTATCTCTCACTCGGCAAATAACGAACTGAGACGAGCGCTTAGCTCCGGCGAACTCTCCCCCACAGACTTTTATCACCAGCTTTTGCGCCTCGTATATAGGATGATCTTCATCTTTGTAGCCGAAGATAGGGAGCTTCTGCTCTTGCCGGATACATCCGCAAAGAAGCGTGAGCTTTATGAAAAGTATTATTCCAGCCTGCCCCTGCGCTATCTTGCGCGCCGCCAAAGAGGAGGCAAGGCTCACGATCTCTGGCTTCAGCTAAGCCTCATCTTCAGCTCTTTGTATCACGGAAATCCTGATTTGGGCATCCCAGCCTTGGGCTCATTCCTTTTTAAGACCGATCCTGCCCTCATCAATTCACGGCTAAATAAAAAGTTCCCGGAATATACCCGTGAGCGCAAACTGCTTTCCACTCCCCATCTGGACAGCGCCCTCATAGATAACCGCAGTCTGCTCTCCGCATTTCGCGAGCTTTGCTATATCCAAAAGAACCGCAGCTATCAGATGATCTCATATAAAAACTTAGGTTCTGAGGAACTGGGCAGCGTCTATGAATCGCTCTTGGAATTGCAGCCGGAGATGGAGATTGCCGCGGGATATTTCTCGCTCAAATCAATAAGCGGACATCAACGCAAGACCACGGCAAGCTATTATACGCCCACCTCTTTGGTGAATAGCCTGCTGGACTCCGCGCTCCTGCCGCTCATCAATGATATCATGCAAAATAGCGAAGAGCCCGAAGCAGACTTGCTGAAACTAAAGGTCTGTGATCCCTCTTGCGGAAGCGGACACTTTCTCATTGCGGCGGCTCAGCTCATCGCAAGCTTTGTGGCAAATATCCGCGCGGGTGAGGATAGCCCCTCGGCAATAGAGAAGCAAAAAGCATTGCGCGATGTGATCAGCTCTTGCATCTATGGAGTGGACCTCAATCCCATGGCGGTGGAGCTATGCAAAATCTCGCTATGGATGGAAGCAATCGAGCCCGGCAAGCCCCTGAACTTCCTTGACCACCGCATACTCTGCGGTAATTCGCTCTTGGGAACAACGCCTGAATTGCTTTATGCAGGGATACCAAACAATGCTTTCACTGCGCTGGAAGGAGACGATCCCGAGCTCATCAAAGTATTTAGAAGAGAAAATAGAGAAACCGTGGATCAACTCGATATATTTGGCGGATATGATACGGGACATGTTCTCGATCTTCAAGCCGGATATGATGAGGAAACAAATTTCTATCAGATAAGCGAAGATAGCCTCTCGGACATTGAAACTAAAGCCGAACTTTATCGTGAACACACACAATCTGAGCTCTATGAAAGAAGGAGATTGCCCTATGACGCTTGGTGCGCCGCCTTCCTCTGGCACATTCAGCCCAATGGCATTACGCCGATCTTAAATAGCACGCTCACCACTATCTTGGATAATCCTGAAAATATATCCGATGAGCAAAGAAAGGAAGTCAAGCGCATCGCAGAAGAATATAAGTTTTTCCATTGGCATCTTGCCTTCCCGGATGTATTTCCAACTGAAATAAATGAAGAGGATAATACTGTTTACATAAAAGACGGAGTGGGTTTTGATTGCGTATTGGGAAATCCGCCTTGGGAAAGAGCAAAGCTGCAAGAGAAAGAGTTTTTTGCAGGGCATAGTGATACTATCGTCAATGCTCGCAACGCAGCTGCCCGCAGGCGCCTTATCCAAGCTTTACCCCAAGAAGACCCAATTTTGCATAAGTTATATACATCTGCAAAACGAACCAGCGAAGGTATCTCCCTAATGCTACACAACTCAGGCTCCTTCCCTCTCTGCGGTAGAGGTGATATAAACTACTATACAGTTTTTGCAGAACTAAACCGTAATTTGCTCAGCAATATAGGACGCACCGGCTTCATAGTCCCCACCGGTATTGCAACAGACTTTTCCACTAGATTTTTCTTTGAAGATGCAGTAAACAGCAACTCCTTAGTCAGTCTATATGATTTTGAGAACAGAAAAAAGATATTCCCGGCTGTAGATAGCCGCATGAAGTTCTCTCTTTTGACTATCAAATCCGCTTCTGATAAAACATTGCTTGCAGATATGCTATTCTTTGCTCAAGATGTAGCTGATCTCAAAGATGAGAATAAACGATTTAATCTTAGTCCAGATGACTTTGCACTACTTAATCCCAACACCAAAACCTGCCCCATCTTTCGTAATAAAGCTCAAGCCGAACTTGCTAAATATATCTATCGTCGACTACCGATCTTAATAAACGAAAACAAAAATCAAGAAGGAAACCCTTGGGATATTTCTTTTATGCGAATGTTTGATATGACAAACGACTCCCATCTTTTCAAAACGAAAGCTAATTTGGAAGCATCAGGGGCAAAACTTAGAGGAAACATCTTTTTTGGGGAATCTACTCGTTATCTTCCTCTATACGAAGCAAAGATGATTCATCACTACAATCATCGTTTTGGTGATTTTAGCATGCTTCCAATAGGCTCACAATCTACTCAACTGCCTGAAGTGCCCTTAGAAGTTTTGCAAGATACAGACTATGAACCCTTGCCACGATATTGGGTTGAAGAAGCGGATTTATTGACGAGGATTCACTGTGAGATGGAGTATCTCATTGGCTTTAGAGGAACATCAAATAGCACAAATGAAAGAACTGTTTTAGCATCCGTAATTCAGTTTACTGCAGCCGCTAACAATTTACAATTTATATTCTCAAATCTCGGCTCATCTAAAATGATTATGCTATTTGGATCTTTAATTAGTTACCCCTTAGACTACATTACAAGATTAAAAATCGGTGGCATTGCCTTAAATTTCTTTATCGTAAAACAATTAGCCGTACTCCCCCCTTCCGCCTTTGAGCCCTTAAAAGAAATCAAGTTTATACCATCAGACTCAAACGAAGAAATATCCCTATACGACTACATAATCAAAGCAGTCTTAGAGCTCAGCTATACCTCCAATAGCTTGCGTCCCTTTGCCCGCTCCTTGGGCTATGATGGCAATCCTTTCATCTGGGATGAAGAGCGTCGCTTCCACCTCCGCACAAAGCTTGATGCCATCTATTTCCATCTCTATCTCGGCAGCGAAACAGAGTTCCAAGAATACCTAAAAGCCGATAACAACAGCTTAGACAGATATTTCACCTGCTTAGAAGATGTAATAGAACATGTAATGGAAAGCTTCCCCATCGTAAAGCGCAAAGACATAGCACAGCACGATAGCTATATCACAAAAGAGACGATACTAAAGAAGTATCAAGAATTTAAGACAATAATAAGAGGATAATAATGCCAACTTTTTCTGAAAGAATGGGACTTAGACCTAAAAAGATTATGCAAATCGACTCAATGGATGATGAGTTAAAAGTCAGCTTATATAATGCAACGAGGCTATTTGAAAGCTCTTTGGGTCAAGATTCATCCGCAAGAACCGAACGAATACATAAATTAATATGGTGTAACATCCTCCATATTAATTATAATGATATTCCTTATAGTCTTACCAAAAAACTTAATGTGATTAAGAACTCATATAATAGCCTCGCTTGGTATGAAGCGTATGATTTTATAGAAAAATATTTACAGTATTCATATAGCATTTATGGTCAAGCAACTGATAATTTAATTAAAACCATTAACAGTATTCTTGAAGAACATAACTCAGGTTTTCGCTTATTAGGGAAAAAACTAATTCCTGTCACAAACGAAATGGAGATAGCGTCCATTGCTGAAGCTGCAAAAACAGGATATGAAAACATAGATGAACATATGAATGATGCTATTGAAGCATTCTCTGAAAAGTTAAACACAAACTACAAAATGGTTATACACCATTCAATTACAGCTGCTGAAGCTGCGGCGGGAGTAGCAGCAAAAAGCGAAGGGTTGTCACTGAACAATTACCTGAAAATACTAAATGATAACGGTGACATAAACTCTGTGATGGCAGAAGCTTTTTCAAAGTTATATGGATATACATGTCACAAGGATGCTGGGATAAGGCATGCACTTTGTTTGGATGCCAAACATCCACCCAATTTTGAAGAAGCAAAGTACATGCTTGTAACATGTTCTGCTTTCGTTAACTTTATGAAACAGAAGTTTATGGGATAATTCATATTAAAAAAACAACAGAAACAAACAGGACAAGACAATGGAAAACAGCAAAAATTTTATCGTTTTCTTCGACACAAATTTCCTTATTCAATGTAAAGACTTAGAGCAAATAGATTTTTCTGAGTTATTTGGCGACTTCAACTCAATTGAGTTACTTTTAACCGAGCCCGTATTGAAAGAAATAGATAACTTCAAAACAGATCCAAATAGACGAAGATCAGGAAAAGCAAGGAAATACAACTCAATCTTGTCGAAAATCCTAAACAGTGATGATACGTTATACCCAATCAATAAAGACTCAAGTATTGTTCTTAAATTAGCACCGCATTATAAATACATAGATCTTGCTAATGTCGATGGTTTGCTTGATATATCAAATCCTGATGACATGCTGCTTGCATATGTAATGAAATATAAGGCAGAAAATCAAGGCAAAATATGTCTTATCACACATGATAATATTATTTTAGCAAAAGCACATAATAGAAAGTTAGATAAGCATGACATACCCGAAAGCTGGCTATTGCCTCCCTCAAAGGATGAAAATCAGAAAACGATAGAAACTCTTCAAAAACAGATTATTGAATTGAAAAAAAATCGCCCCGACATTCAAGTAAATTGTTTTCTTGAAGACATCAATGGAAGGTTGACTGAAAAGCCTGTTGTCAAATTATTCCCCCCGTTGACTCCAGAAGAAACAGATTATTTCATCAATAAGCTTAAAAGCAAATTCCCACTGAAAATAGATTTTTCGGAAGAGTTAAATATTGCCGAAAAACTCTATAAGCCCAACCATGCGAGATTTCATTTTGACTTTATACAGCAGATGCATGTTGCACAAACTAAAGAACGAATAGATAATTATATAAATGTAGATTACCCAGAATGGATTGAGAAATTAAATAAATGGCTTAGTAAAATCCATTTTCATTTATATTATAAACATAACACCTTAAGGTTGGTTGTAAATTTAGAAAATACTGGAAATGTATTTGCCGATGATTTAAGGTTAGAGCTATCTCTTCTAAATGGCTGTGAATTCATTCCAAAATCTTTCCTTGAATATGATTACAACATAGCTTTAAGTATGCCTAAGTGTCCTAATCCGCCAAGTGGACGCTACACAAAAAGTCCGCTTGAGTTTTTGAACTCCTCTTATCCGACCTTATATAATTTTCCTTCAAAGCCGCAACCACCCTACAGGAATAAGCACAAACTATATTATGAATATAAACATGATGACTTGGAAGATAAATTAATGTTTACATGCGATGAGTTTCGGCATCATGCTGAGACAAAGTCGTTGAGTTTTGATGTTCTACTACCTGGGATATACGACTACTCTGAAATTAAGCAAAAACATAAAATTACTGCTGGAAACATTCCCGTAGCTATCGAAGGTATAAATGCTTTTGAAATTGAAACCGAGAAATGTAGCACATTAGATTACGTGAAAGAGATAATTGATAAGCAAACTCAGACAATACGCTAAGGCGCATCTGTAAGCGAGGACGCTTACAATGCAACAAAATTGTGTTTAATTTCCTCTTTTTTCGCCCTTCCTTCTCGCCTCTTCCCTATTGGATTCTGGTCATGATGTGGTCATGATATGGTCATAGCCATGACCATATCATAAGCGGAAGCTAAGCTGTATCTAATAGGAAAGCAATAGGATATGCTCTTTTTGGCTGCGGGCTGGGTGTGTTAGTCAGGTATGTCACCTTGAGATGAGGATGTGGAAGGGTCTGACAAAGCGGTAGCAGTGAAGCTCTTACTGAATAATTATTATTAGACTCGCTATGCTCGTATTATTTAGATGTGCTACGCACTTTTTTATGGTTTCATGGGCAACGAGGGCGTTACCCGACCGAGAAAGGAGGGCAGTGAGAATAATTTGTATTAATTTGTGGACTTTAAATAGAAAGCTTTGCTTTCTCAGGCAACAGGATGTTGCCTGCCCAGTTGTACGGAATGCGCTGATGCGCATGAAGATAGGAAGCCGACTGAAGTCAGCGTTACGGCCGGCTGGAAGCCAGCGCTACAGTTGTGAGGAATGCGCTTTGCGCATGTTGGATTCGACACGTCCTCGTGTCGAGTTTTTAAGGTGCAAGCGGGGACGCTTGCAATCCACCATGTAGGCTGAAGCCTACACAACGACCGACTAAAGTCAGTGTTACTATGGCGTTAGCCTTCTTCTACTCATCTTCGCCACCATCCGGAGCCGCTATCGGTCTCTTAAACAATTCTACAAAACTATCATAATCCACAAATGGAACAGCTCCATACTTGCCTCGGAAATAGTCTTTTCCATAGGATGCATCGTTGCGTGCTTTGCCTTGTGGAAGTTTATATTCTGCTAAGGAATACAATTCAGAATTATGAGAGCTTGTTTTTTCCATAAACCAGATTTGGTCGCGGCGGAAAAGAGATCTATTTAAGTGTGTAATATCGTGGGTAGTGGCAATTAATTGAGCACCATTTTTGTTTATATCCGGGTCTTGATAAAGGCGGAATATCAATCTACTTAGCGAAGGATGCAGGTTGGCACCTATTCCATCGACAAACAGTCTATAGCTTTTTTGGATGCTGATATAAATAAGTCCTGCCAAGCAAAAGAGCTTTTTTACGCCCTCGGACTCCTGGGAATAGAGATCAAACCATTGCGATTTATATTTCTTCTCTAATTCATCATAATACTCATGCTTGACATGAATCGTTATCTTAGACTTATCGCTGCCTTGGGCTTTAATAATAGAGTACCCGCCTTTAGGCCTAAGGTTCTCTTCTTCATGTAAGCTTTCATCATTGATGCGAATTTCTTTGATCTGCAAATCAGCCGCATTTAAAAACATGCTTATCCAATCTAAAGGGACTTTTCCTTCTTCAATTAGCATTATGGTATCAGCAGGCATATAAATGTGGAGAGCCCAGATAAATGTTGTGTTAAAAAACCTTATTATCTGCCTTGACACCATACCATTGAACTGAGCAAAAAGACTGATCAATAAGGTGTTTTCACGTAAGAATTTTTGCAATGATTCGTCCCCTTCTTTAAAGTCGCGATGCGCCTGAAACCCATCTTGTCCTTTGCGTTCAAAAAGGCAAATCTCACGAGCATAAGGTTTTGCATATCTTCTAAATAACCACTCAGATACCACTTTATTCCTTGTATAAGAAAAGCCGTATCTGTAGATTGCATCTTCTATTATGAAAATGGCTTCCATCTCGGTGGGCTCTTCTTTATTACCCGCTCCCAAGAGGAAGGGATCGTAGCCCATCGGTTCGTCTGCTTGGCTATCTTTTGCGGAATACATCATCATCTTTCTCATCTGATTCAAAGCCGCAAATAGGTTGCTCTTACCGGAAGCATTTGCGCCATATATAACACTGGTTTTCAGAAGGCTATGCCTAGGAGTATGTGTGACGTGATCGGGATGCTCTTTCAGGCTGGTGGCTTCCATGCTAAGAGTGATCCTATCTTTGATGGAACGGAAATTCTGAACTGAAAATTCAATTAACATGATTCGCTCCTGTGTTTCTTTTTTGACACAGATAAGAGATATAGGTAAGTTGTCAAGTTTTTTGTGATATTTTCGTAAATATGATGATTATCTTGCCATATATGTGGTTATTTCGTGTTAATTTGTGGACTTTTGGTAGAAAGCTTTGCTTTCTCAGGCAACAGGATGTTGCCTGCCCAGAGTGTGCGGAATGCGCTGATGCGCATGGAGATAGGAAGCCGACTAATTTAGCTACAAGCTACAAGAGTAGATAGCTGCGCTATCTCAGGCAACGGGGACGTTGCCTGCCCAACATTGGATTCGACACGTCTCGTGTCGAGTTTTTAAGGTGCAAGCGGGGACGCTTGCAATCCACCATGAGGGATGCGCTTTGTGCATGGTAATTATAAGTATGCTGAAGCCTACTTTGGCGACCGACTAAAGTCAGTGTTACTATTGCGTTAGCCTAACGAGTGGAGCAAGATAGTGCTGATTGGTTCCTGATGCCGCTCTTGGCAACGAGGGCGTTGCCAAACCGGTCGCGGCATGCTACGAATATGTTGCTTGTCCAAATCGAACGCGGCAGCAGCGAAGCTCGCTAAATCGCCAAATCGTTAAATCGCTAAATCGGCTCACGTAGTGAGCTTTCCCCACATTTATATTGACAGAATACCTAAAGTCAAATAAGTTCGGATTATCAAGAAAAAAGGAAATTCTTTTATGTTCAAAAGAATCTTAAAGCAGCAGATGATGAACCGGGTTCTCTATAGTTTGATCCCCGTTATCATCTTTGCCGTCTACCTTTTTGGGTGGAGGGTTTTCGCATCCGTAGTCGTGGCAAATATCGCCGCATTTCTCACGGAATACCTCTTCGTGATGAAGAAAAAGCCGGGCAAAGTTTCCATGGCGGTATTCGTGACAGGGACGCTCATTGCGCTCAGCTTGCCTCCCACCATTCCTCTGTGGATTTCGGCTGTGGGAGCGATAGTCTCAATCGCTTTCGGCAAGATGGTTTTCGGCGGTTTTGGCATGAATATATTCAATCCCGCAATTCTTGGGCGCACCTTCGTATATATCTCGTTCCCAAATCAGATGACCATCTCTTGGGTAAAGCCATATTTGCTGAGGGACTTCCCCGGCGGCTTTGTGCGTTGGGCTGCGCCGGAAGGCATGCAGACCGGTGCCACGATATTGAACCACATGCGCATGTCGGGCGAAAAGCTATATAGTTTCATGGATAGTTTTTGGGGATTCGAGCCGGGTTCTGCGGGCGAAACTTCCGCCTTTCTTATCCTGCTTGCAGCCATCTATCTGATTGCCACGAAGACGGCAAAATGGCAGCCCATGCTCAGCACTTTGCTCTCGCTTAGCCTCTTCAGCTTCATCTTTTATCCGGGCGTAAATCCGCTTTATTTCCTCATCAGCGGCGGCGCGATGTTTGGAGTGGTATTCATGGTGACAGACCCCGTCACATGCCCGAAAGGCACTTGGGCGGTGTGGATATATGGCATATTGATAGGCTTCCTCACGGTGTTCATCCGCAAGTATTCCCTTTTCGCAGAAGGCTTTATGTTTGCGCTACTCCTTACCAATGCCTTCATGCCTCTCATAGAATACGGACTTGAAAAAGTGGGGGTAAAATGAAAGACAGCTTCCTTTATCCCATAATCTTCATGCTGATCACAGTGCTGATCTTCACCGGCATCTTGGCGGTGATGTATAGGCTCAGTCAGGGGAAGATTCAGGCGCATATAGATGATAGTTACAATCGCAAGGTGCTGATAACGCTCGCGGGCGTGATTAGTGATAAAACGGGTGTTGCGGAGGACGAGATAATCGCCGCATATCCTGAAAGTTATGATGAATATATCGTCCCGATTGCGGTGGATAGCTTCGAGCGTAATGTATTCGCCGCAAAGGTGGATGACGAGATTTTGGGCTATGCTTTCGAGATTGCGGGCAATGGACTTTGGGGCAGCATGTCGGCGCTGGTTTCGCTGAATACACAGCTGGACACGATTCTTGAGCTTAGGCTTGTGAGCCAGATGGAGACTCCCGGCTTGGGTGCGCGCATAGAGGAAGATTGGTTTTTGAAGCAATTCAAAGACCGCCTCTTTGTGTATAATCCCGAGAGCGACAGCGATGTGAGCAAAAAGTATGAATTCATCGCCGAAACCCAGACTCCGAAGGACGATTCCGAGCTGCGTAGCGTGACGGGTGCCACCATCACTTCCAGCGCAGTCTTACAGATGTTAAAAGATGAAATCACATATATATACAATGCTTTTGAGAGGGAAGAACAGCTATGACAAAGAAACAGATATTTATGACGGCAGCGTTCACGGAAAACTCCGTTTGGCGCCAGATTCTGGGGATATGCTCGGCTCTGGCGGTGACGAACCTCATGATGAACTCATTGATCATGGGTTTGGGCGTAATCTTTTCGCTTACGCTATCGAACTTTACCATCTCGCTGATAAGGGAATGGACTCCGCGCAGCGTGCGCATGATGGTACAAACTCTCATCATCGCTTCCTATGTGATCATCGTGGATATCTTCCTGAAGGCAAACATGCCTGAGATCAGTAAACAGCTTGGTCCCTATGTGGGACTCATCATTACAAATTGCATCTTGATGGGCAGAGCGGAGGCCTTTGCTTCGCAGAATAAGCCCTTGGATTCGGTAATCGATGGGCTGGGCGCAGGGCTGGGATACACCCTCGTTCTGCTGGCGATCTCGTTCGTGCGCGAGCTCTTTGGCTTTGGCACGCTCTTTGGAGTCCAGGTATTGGGTTCGTGGTGGACAAAGTGGAGCATCATGGTGATGGCGCCGAGTGCTTTCTTCCTGCTTGCCATGCTGATTTGGATCATAAATTCGAGATTTTATAAGGGGAACGCATAATGGATATCAGTGCATTTGTACTATTTTGGGCAGCGATCTTCACGAGTAATATCCTGCTGACAAACTTCTTGGGAATGTGTTCATATCTCTCGCTTTCGCGTGAGATGGAAAGCTCAATCGGCTTGGGGATAGCGGTGTTTTTTGTGCTTACATTCACCGCGGCTTTGAACTGGCTGGTCTATCACCTGCTACTTGTTCCCTTCGATCTGGTTTACCTGCAATTCATCGTCTTCATCATCGTGATTGCAGCTTTTGTTCAATTCTTGGAACTCATCATCGAGCGCTATCTGCCGGCTCTGTATTTCACGCTGGGCATATTCTTGCCGCTGATCACCGTGAATTGCGCTATATTCGGAGTGAGCCTCTTTATGGTGATTCGAGATTATAGCTTCTTGCAAACCATTGCCTTTGCGGCGGGAAGCGGGATTGGCTGGCTTTTGGCTATCATGCTGCTTGCGGCAATCCGGCGTAAGCTGCGCGAAAGGATGATCCCCATGGGGCTCCGCGGTGCGGGCATCAGCCTCATCATCACAGGCATCATGGCACTGGGCTTTGTCGGCTTTTCCGGCATTGTGCAGATTCAATAAGGGGCTATGGCGATGATAGAAAGAATATTATTAGACATTGCTTGGATGAGCGGGATTGGAACGAGCCTCGCGCTGCTCATGGTGATAGCGCAAAGATGGCTCAGCAATTATGGCGAGGTGGAGATCGATATCAATGGCAAGCGCAAGCTCACGGTGACGGGCGGGAATAGCCTGCTCTCCACGCTTAGCGATAGCCAGATCTTCATCCCCTCAGCTTGTGGCGGACGCGGAACCTGCGGCGCTTGTAAGTGTCAAGTTTTGGAAGGCGGCGGGCCTATTTTGCCCACTGAAAAGCCTCTGCTTACTGCTGCCGAGATGGAAGATAACGTGCGCCTCTCCTGTCAGGTAAAGGTCAAAAATGATGTGCGCATCATGATCGCGGAAGAGTTTTTCAATATCCGCCGCTATGATGCCACTATCGAAGAGATCATTGATTATACATACGATATCAAGGGCATCACCTTCAAGTTCAAGGAAGGCGAAGAGATAGACTTCAAGGCAGGGCAATATGTGCAGCTGGAAAGCCAGCCTTATGAAAAGGTGAAAGAGAAAGCTGTGCGCGCCTATTCCATCTCCTCAAAACCGCAGATCAAAGATAGATTGCAGCTCATCATCCGCCTCGTGCCGGAAGGAATCTGCTCGACTTGGGTGCATAAACATCTCAAGGTTGGCGATGAAGTCTCGCTCACGGGACCCTATGGAGATTTCATGCTCAAAGATAGCGATGCGGATACTCTATTCGTGGCAGGAGGCTCCGGCATGGCGCCCATCAAATCCATGCTGGAATATCTGCAGGAAGCGGGAACCAAGCGCAATATGACTTACTTCTTTGGCGCAAGAACTACCAAAGATCTCTACCTTGATGACGAAATGAAAGCCTTTGAACAGCACTTTGATAATTTCAAATATGAACCGGTCTTATCGCATGCCACGCCCGAGGAAAACTGGACGGGCAAAACGGGCTTCATCATGCCCTATTTCGAGGATGTGATCAAGGATCCCGCAAACACGGAGGCTTATCTCTGTGGCAGCCCGGGAATGATCGCCGCGGTGACCAAATCACTAAAAGAATATGGTGTTCCGGATGAGAATATCAGATACGACGACTTTGGATAATTGCTATGAAAAAAACACCTCAAGAGATAAAGATTACACAGCGAATGCAGCCCGGAGCGCTTACCCTCAGCGGGTTTCTGGGTGATGATCCGCGAGACTTTCCTCGCATCATCGCAGACGACGCCAAGACCCTGGAAAATCTGGGCGTCACCGCCGAAGAAGTGGGCAAAAGACTGGACTACTTCCAAAAACAAAGCTTTGAGAGCTTTCAAGGACCCATCATCATAGACGAAATCTATGAGGTGGAAACCGATGTGGTGCGCGGCTTCTTGCCCTGTCCCTTCATGCATAGAGGGCTGTTTCGCAAAGCCATCACCAAGGTTAAGAACCTAAAGAGCGGGAAAAGCTTTACATTTACCTCGATGAATATACACATGATTCGGGCGCATGGCTTCTTCGAGGGGAAAGGCTCGAAGTTTCGCCTGGAACCCGAAGAGGTGGTAAGAGAGCTCTTCCCCTGATTTCAAATAAGAATCAAATAATATAAATCCTGCTTTCACGGCTTTCGGGCTGTGAGAGGCAGGGCACAAAAAATGCCCATGCAGGCATGTCGTTCTGCATGGGCGTAAGCTTTGTTGTCTTTTAATTAATGAGAGGTTTGTCGTGAAAAAGGCTGTAATCGCACTGGTGTTCATCTTATGTATTGGCATGGTTTGGGCGGAAATGGTTCAGGAAAGCGTTGCCGGCTCCGTGGCGCTGAAGTTCTTCGAGAATGTGAGCAAAGACTCTGCAAGCCTGTCGTCCATCAAGGGCTATCCTTTTAGTGATGCACCTCAGCCGGATTTATATATAGTCAGTTTCGAGCCCGTGGGCTTCGTGCTCATCGCCGCTGATGATAGATCAGAGCCCGTCTTGGGTTTCGATACGCAGTCTCTCTTCTCCCTTGACCGGCTTCCTGCTCATGTGGATTGGTATCTCAGTCAATATAGTAGGAGCATGGCGGAGATTCGTGAACATCCCGAGTGGGTGAAAGACCCCAAGTGGGAAAAGCTCATGAATCAGGACTTCTCGGATTATGATTTCAGTCGCAATGTGACGCCGCTCTGCGCTACAACCTGGGATCAGAATTGGCCATATAATGCTTCATGTCCCTTGGATAGTGATGGTCCCGGCGGCAGGGTTTATGCAGGTTGCGTGGCAACAGCCATGGCGCAGGTTATGAAGAAATGGAATCATCCCATCACGGGGCAAGGCTCACACTCCTATAATGCCACAGGCTATGGAATGCAAACGGCAGATTTTGGGAATACTACCTATAATTGGCAGGATATGCCCAATAGTCTCACGCAGCAGAACACTGCCGTTGCCACCTTGATTTATCACTGCGGAGTGGCTGTGAACATGCAATACTCGCCAAACGGCAGCGGGGCATATTCAAGCGATGCCCGCAATGCATTGGTGAGCTACTTTAAGTATCATGATAGCGCTGAGATGATCTACGCTCATGATTATTCTGCAACGGTTTGGGCAAACAAGATGCGGGCAGAATTAGATCTATCGCGTCCCATGGTTTATCGCGGACAAGGCGATGACGGCGGGCATGCCTTCGTCTTGGATGGCTATCAGGGAACAAACTACTTTCACTTTAATTGGGGCTGGAGCGGGCATTACAACGGCTATTACTATCTGAATAACCTCAATCCGAGTTCATACAGCTTTACGGACTATCAAGGCGCGATATCAAGCCTCTACCCCGTCATAGAATATCAAAACGACTTGGCGGCTACCGCTATCTCCGGCAACCAAACGCCTACGGTGGGAGAGCAAAGCAACTATCAAATCAGCGTGGAAAACACGGGGCAAAATACTCAAAGCAACTTTACTATCCAGCTTTGCAGGGATGACGGAATCGTGATCGGCAGCACTAATGGCAGCTATATCTCGCCCGGGGAAACCTCAGTATATCACATCAGCTGGACTCCCGATGCAGCGGGAAGCCACACTCTCTATGGTAAGGTAAGCCTCAGCTCAGACCAATATCCCGATAACGATGCAACTAACGCCCTTGCTGTCCATGTTTTGCCTGATGGCAGCATTTCACTGCAGATCGGGCATGGCACTTCCAGCAATTCCACCACGAATGCGCACACGCCTTACGGAACCTGGTATAAATCTTTCCGTCAGCAATATCTGCTTCTGAGCTCGGAGCTTTCGGATGCCGGGGCTGTAGTAGGAAGCTTTGCTGCCCTCGGCTTTAATGTGGCAAATGTGAATAACTGCTCCCCCATGCCAAACTATACCATAAGATTGAAGCATACTGACCTCAACTCTTTGAGCGGCAGCTTTGAAACCGGAACCTATCAAACCGTCTGCGAATATGATCAGTTCATGCCTGTAAATGGCTGGAATACTCACGTCTTTGATACTCCTTTTATCTGGGATGGACAGTCAAACATCATCGTGGATATTGCTACGGACATCATTCCCGGCTCATATACTCAAAATGCTTCGGTGTATTACACATCAACTACTTATAATAGCTGTCTGCGCTTCCAAAGCGATAGTGTAAGCGGCATGGATGGAACTTCGGGCACAGCTTCTAACAATCGTGCTAATATAAAGCTTCTGTATGTGCCGCCCGGTTCAGATCCTATGTTGAGTGTATCTCCCAATGTCATTGACTTCGGCGGAGTTATAGCGGGTGTGAATACAGAAATCGGCTCTGTCTATGTGTCGAATGCGGGTGGTGGAAACTTGGTGCTAAATGCAGGCAATCTCTCTTTCGCGGGCGCTCATGCTGATCTCTTCAGTTATGACGACATCGCTCTGCCTGTATCCCTCGGCACAGGAGAAAGCGTTGAAATCCCCTTGTTTGTCACTGGATCGATGGTGGGGCAAATATCTGCTGCTTTCCTCGTTAGCTTCGATGGTGAAACTCACGAGGTGGAGCTCACGGGCTCTTGCTACGATCCCGTTATCAGTCAGTTCCCCTTCTTTGAAGGCTTTGAGGTGGGAAATGCTCAAGGCTCAACCGATATCAATCAGTGGGATCAGCTACTCGGCGGGCAATTTGACACTCAGCGTTGGACAGCGAATAGCAGCTCTACAAACTATGGGCGCACGCCAAGAAGCGGGGCTTGGAATGTAACCCTGCGCTATAACGGAGAATCTACGCTCTTTCGTCCCATCATGTTAGATGGAGGCGAAGAGTATTATCTCGAGTTCTGGGCGAGGCAGGATACCAATACCGGCGCAACTATCAAGGCATTGCTGAGCGCTAACGATCAATTCAGCACAGATGCGCTCGAGATCGTTCCCGCAAGCGCCGTTCTCAGTGGGGATTATCAGCAGTTCTATGGTGAGTTCATCGCACCCGATAGCGGAATCTATTACTTGGGAATCTATGGTCATACCACGATCAACCCTTGGTATATCAGCCTTGATGATATCACTGTTGCTCTTACTAATCCGCCGGAAGAGCTTGTGCCTCCGAGCAACCTGCAGGCATCGGTTGACGGCATGGATGTATCGCTTACGTGGAACGCACCCGGTGATGACCCTATCGATCCGCAGTGGATCACTTGGTGTAATGTAGATGAAGTGGGCAATGCCATCGGAACAAACAGTGCAACAGTATTCGATGTGGCTCACCGCTATGATGCCGGCGACCTTGCAGCTTTCCAGGGCATGTCGCTCACCAAGATGAAGTTCGTGCCCAATCAGGAACAATGCATATATACTGCAAAGATTTGGACGGGAACCAGCGCTTCTGCACCCAGCCAGCTTGTTTACAGTCAGGTTATTCCCGCTCCCACGATTGGCGCATGGAATGAAGTTATCCTCAATACTCCCGTCCCTATTCCCGCCACAGGCGAGCTCTGGATAGGCTATGAAGTGGACACGCAGACAGGACACCCTGCCGGAGTTGACGCAGGACCTCCCGTTGCCGGAAAAGGCAATATGATGTATTTCAATAATCAGTGGATACAGCTCACAGATGCCGGTGCAACACTGACATACAACTGGTCTATACAAGGCTTTGTGGATAGCCCTTCATCGCTTGCACTTCAGCCTGCGGTGGATGCAAATCGCTCAGCTACGCGCGCTCTGACAGGATATAAAGTATATCGCGATAACAGCTTGCTTGCCACCATCAACGACCCTGCAATGCTCAGCTATCTCGATGAAGTGGACACCGCCGGAACATACTCCTACACCGTCACAGCCATCTATGATGGCGGCGAATCCGAGCCCGCAGGACCCGTGGAAATAGAAGTTATAGATCCCTTTGCCCCCGTCTTTGCAATCACGCCCACCGAGCATGACTACGGTGAGGTAAATATAGGACTCTCTGCAAGCCAAGAGTTCACCATCTCAAATGCAGGCGAGGGAATGCTGACCATCAGCGATATCACAATCAGCGGCGCTATGATGAGCTTAGACACCCTGCCAATGCTTCCTGCAGATCTCGGTGCAGATCAGACTCTTCAATTCAGCGCCATCTTTGCACCCACCGAAGCCGGCACACATACAGGAACCATCACCATCACAGACAACCTCACTCGCTCAGTTCACACCGTTGATCTAAGCGGAACAGGCTTTGAACTTGAACTCCTACCGCCCACAAACCTGCAAGCAAGCGTAGATGAAATGGACGTCACCCTCACATGGAATGAACCTTCTGTAGCCGAATGGATCACATGGTGCAATCCCGATGAGATCGGCAACGCAATAAGCAATAGTCTATTCAGCTTAGCAAAGAAGAGCGCAAGCCACAACCTCGCTGAACTCAGCGTTAGACACACACCCGCCATCGCCTCTTCAAGTCCCTGCAAAACCCGCGCACTTACAGGATACAATATCTATCGCGATGAAGAGCTTATCGGCAACATAGCTGAAGGCGAAGACCTCATCTATATCGATACCCTTACAGATTATGGCAGCTATTCCTATACCGTTACAGCCCTCTATCACGAAGGCGAATCCGCTCCCGCAGGACCCGTTGAAGTAGAAATAGAATTAATACAGCCCATCTTTGCCATCACGCCGGAAAGCCATGACTTCGGCGGAGTTCACACAGGACTCTTCGAAAGCCAAGAATTCACCATCTCCAATATAGGCAACGGCATTCTCACCATCAACGAGATCACCATCAGCGGCGCTATGATGAGCTTAGGCACCCTCCCCACCCTCCCTGCAGAGCTTGATGCAGACACAAGCCTAACTTTCGAGGCAATCTATGCGCCAACCCAAGAAGGAACGCATACGGGAACCATTACCATCACTGATGATCTTAACCGCAGTGAATACTTAGTATCGCTCAGCGGAATGGGCTTGGAAGCATTAGAGCCGCCCACTAACCTACAAGCCGACGTGGATGGAATGGACGTCACGCTCACCTGGGATCCCCCTGCAACCGGCGATTGGATCTCTTGGTGCTATCATGATGCTATCAGCAATTCTTTTGGTTTGGACTTCCCCATCGTCTTCGATGTGGCTCACCGCTATGACGCCAGCGATCTGATTGCTTACCAAGGCAGCGCCATCACCAAGGTAAGCTTCGTGCCCCATGAATCCCAGTGCATCTATACCATCAAGCTCTGGACAGGAACGAGCCCAGCTGCTCCCACCACCCTCGTTCACATCCAAGAAGTAAGCTCCCCCGTAATCGGACAATGGAACGAAGTAATGCTCACCATGCCCGTAAGCATCCCCGCCGATAACGGACTCTGGATTGGCTATGAATGCAACCCTCAAACAGGCTTCCCTGCAGGCTGCGACAATGGCCCTCAGCTCAGCGGAAAAGGCAATATGATCAGACTCGGCGGCTGGAGCGAGCTTACAGAAATAGAGCGCACCTATACCTATAACTGGTCTATCAGAGCCTATGTGGACACGGAAGTGCGCGAACTTGTGCACGCAGATCAGCCTCAATCACTCACAAGCAACACGACTCAACACATCACAGAGTCCGCCAAGACCCGCGCTCGCACAGGATATAACCTCTATCGCGACGAAGAGCTTATAGGCAGCGTCGATGAAGGCGAAGAGCTCATATATACCGATACAGTCCCAGAGTATGGAACCTATTCCTACACCGTCACCGCCGTCTATGATGGTGGCGAATCCATCCCTGCAGGACCCGTTGAGGTAACCACCACCTATCTTGAACCACCCTCAAATTTGAGCTATAGTATAGATGAAAATAACGTAATCCTAAACTGGATAGCACCCGCAGGACATGATCACGCTCCTATGATAGCGCCCTCCCCCGCCGTCCTTATGGGATACAAAGTCTATAGAGACGGCGTATTTCTCGATTCAATCAACGACCCCACTTTCACCACTTACACTCAATATGCCGTGCCAAACGGCTACTATGAATATGGCATCACCGCAGTATATGACACAGGTGAATCTCAGATGGCAAGAGTAGAAGTAGAGATCGATCACAACCTGGAAGCAATAGCCTTTCAAGATGGCTTTGAGAGCTATCCCGACTTTGCCGTCGCCTTTGATCCTTGGACGCTGATAGACCAAGACGAAAGCTCGAGCTACGGCTTTTTCGGCATAGAGTTCCCCGGCAACGCAACGGCATTTGCCTTCATGATCTTCAATCCTTCGCGCACATTGCCTCCGATAGTGGAAATTCCCCCCTTTGAAGGAGACAAGATGGCAGCAGCATTTGCAGCGGTTAACGGCCCGAATGATGACTATCTGATCTCTCCGCGCATTCAGCTGGGAGACAACAGTATCGTTAAATTCCATGCTCGCTCACGCACCGCTGCCCTTGGTTTGGAGAAATTCAAAGTTGCCGTATCCACCTTACCAGACCCCAATAACTTAGACGGATATAGCTATGTTTCCGGCGATGATTGCGTACTCGCTCCCACCGACTGGACTGAGTTTACTTATGATATCAGCAGTTACGATAACCAACAGGTCTTCATTGCAATACACTGCATATCTCATGATACTTCCGTATTCTATGTTGACAACTTCTCAGTGAGAGTAGGCAATACAACCTCCGCTGAAGATGATATCAGCCCTGCCGCTACTACACAGCTAAATGGCAACTATCCCAATCCCTTCAATCCCGAAACCACCATTTCTTACAACATGAAAGAAGCCGGCGCCGTAAGCATTGACATCTACAACATCAAAGGCCAATTGGTGAAACACTTGGTAAAAGGCGAGATGCCCCCCGGCGAGCACAGAGTGGTATGGAACGGAAGAGACAATAACAACCGCGCCGTAGCCTCCGGAGTATATTTCCTAAAGATGAACGCCGGTGATTACAGCGCTTCACGCAAGATGATAATGATGAAATAGATAGCCTTCACAACCCCAAAGATATAAAGGAGCCGCGCTTGTGGCTCCTTTTTCGTTTTCATCCCAAGAGCAAACAGAGCTAACCAAAGCTCAGAAAAGCACACTATACCCAAAACCGCCGATATAAAACTTGACATAATCCACGCCTCAAAGAAGCCTTACCCTAAGATTAAGCGGTTAAGGCAAGCACAATGCTTTGGCGCATATTTTCACATGCCCAGAGCCTAAATACCTTAGAATCAAACGCTGACAACAGCCTTATAAATCAAATAAATACCCGCTTATAACCAAAGAGAGAGACCATGAAAAGATTTGCACTTATTCTTGTGTTCATCGCACTGATGAGCACGATCTGGGCGGAAGCAGTAGAAGAAAGTGTTGCCACAAGGCTTGCACTTAGTTTTTTTAATAATATCACTAAGGCTCCTGCCAGCGTGAAATCCACAAAAGGATACCCCGCACATGAGATGCCTCAGCCGGATCTATATATAGTCAGCTTCGAGCCCATGGGCTACGTGCTCGTTGCAGCAGACGACAGATCCCAGCCCATCTTGGCTTATTCCACCGAAACACCCTTCCCCTATGAAGAGCTCCCCGAACACGTGGATTGGTATCTTGGCGAATATAGCAGATGCATGGCAGAGATCAGAGAGCATCCCGAGTGGGAAATAGACCCAAACTGGGAAAGACTTGCAAATCAGGACTTTTCAGGCTATGAATACAACCGCAACGTATCCCCTTTATGCGCTACAAGATGGAATCAAAACTGGCCATACAACGCTTTGTGCCCGGAAGATAGCAACGGTCCCGGCGGCAGAGTTTATGCAGGCTGTGTAGCAACAACCATGGCACAGATCATGAAAAAATGGAACCATCCCATAACGGGAACAGGCTCCCACTCTTATTACGCTACGGGATATGGAGTTCAAACGGCAAACTTTGGAGAAGCCGTATATGAATGGCACAACATGCCGAACTACATATATACGCAAAACATACACATAGCAACCATCATATACCATTGCGGCGTATCCGTGAATATGAATTACTCCCCAAACGGGAGCGGAGCCTATTCAAGTGATGCAAGAAATGCCTTGGTAAATTATTTCAAGTTTCACAGTAGTGCAGCCACTCGCAGTGCCAGCAGCTACACCACCTCGGAATGGGCAAACCTGTTGATATCAAACCTGGATTCATCGCGCCCCATGATGTATCAGGGATACAGCAACTCCGGCGGACACTCCTTCCTCTGTGATGGCTATCAAGGCACAAATTACTTCCATTTCAATTGGGGCTGGGGTGGAACTTATGACGGTTATTACTATCTGAATAACCTTAATCCCGGGTCTCACACATTTACCAACAACCAAGGTGCAGTGGTGAACATCTTCCCAATTTCAATGCCTCAAAATGATATGGCAGCTACATCTATTTCCGGCTCAGATATGCCCGTTGCAGGAGTGCAAAATAGCTATCAAATCACTGTAAACAATACGGGACAGAACCCTCAAAGTAATTACACCGTTAGGCTTTATCGAGATGACAACATTCTTTTGGCAAGTGTGCCCGGCACATCGCTTCTCTCCGGCCAGAGCGATACCTTTGAGCTCAATTGGACGCCGGATGCCGAGGGCGCACACACGCTCTATGGCAAGGTGAGCCTAAATGGGGACATGAATCCTGATAACGACATGACCGATGGACTTGAAGTGCAAGTTCTGCCGGCAGGAACTTCAATCCATCAAATAGGCTTTGACAGCTATCATAATACCTATATTGGTTTACACACTCCCTATGGAACGCTCAGCAAAGCATATCGTCAGCAATACTTGGTCTTAGGCGACGAACTTTCCGCGGAGGGGATAAACCCCGGAAGCTTCATCGGCTTGGGCTTTGAAGTAGCGCTCTTAAACAATTGCCTCCCCATGCCAAATTATAGAATAAGGCTGATGCACACCCAGCTCGACGCTTTGGATGAAGATTTTGAAGCGGGCAACTATCAAACCGTGTGTGAATACGATGAATTCATGCCGGAAGAAGGCTGGAACTATCATGAATTTCAAATGCCTTTCGCTTGGGACGGAGAGTCAAATATCATCGTGGATATCACAACTGATCTATATCCCGATGATGATTTGCAATGCGCTTCCGTCACCTATACACTCAGTACTTTTAACAGCAGTTTACGCTTTGACAGCATGAACATAAACGGCATGAACGCAAGCTCCGGAAGAGTAGGCAGAAATCGCGCGAATATGAGATTTCACTATCAACAGCCCGGAAACCAGCCGCATTTCTTGGTTTCACCCACGCATATAGACTTTGGTGAAGTCTTATTAGGTGAGACCTCTGCACCAGGCTATATCAATCTTTCCAATATCGGTTCGGGTAGCATAAACCTCGCGGCAAGCGATTTTGAGATCACCGGCGCGCAAGCTGCTTTATTTAGCTATGACCCTGCCCTCTTCCCCGTTTCCTTAAGATGCGGAGAGAGCCTCGCCATCCCCATCTTTGCTACTGCAGAAGAATTGGGAGATATCTCCGCTACGCTCACTGTAAGCTATGGTTCAGAGCAGTATAATATTGAGCTGACCTGCCTTGGCGGCAGTCCCGCTATCAGTGAATTTCCTTTCTTTGAAGGTTTTGAGGAAGGCAATATCGATAATTCCTCTGATATCTACAAATGGAATCAGATCAGCAGCACAGCCCATCCTGAAATACATTGGCGCACAAACGCGGATACAAATGAAACGCTCGCGCCGAGAAGCGGAGCCTGGAACGCCGTTCTTGAGGTGGGAGGCAATAGCACGCTCTTCCGCCCTATCATGCTCGAAGAAGGTCAAGGCTACAGCCTGAAGATGTGGGCACGACAAGACACCGATGCCGGAGTGCAGCTGCAAGCGCTGCTTTCCGAGAACGAAGAATTTGACGGAGAGCTTGTTCAGGTCATGCGCCCGCTCTGGGTTCTCGACGGTGATTATCAAGAGTTTTACGGCGAATTCCTCGCACCCGATACAGGGATTTATTACTTGGGAATTCATGCAGAAGTTGATCATCCCTCCGAGCATATCTGCTTGGATGACATTACTATAGACCATACAGAAATCACAGATGAGTATGAAGCTCCCACCAATCTGCAGGCAACTGTGAACGGCACAAATGTCTGCCTCAGCTGGGAGGCTCCGAACTTAGCAAAAGAGCGCAGCTATATGTTTATCGGCTATGAAATCTTTATGAATGATGAGCTCATCACTTTCATAAACAATCCTCAGGCAACAACTTTCAAACATCATTCTGTGCCCAATGGCGAACATATCTATGGAGTATCCGCAGTATATAGCTCCGGCGATTCCGAACCAACCACCATCGCAGCCACGGTCAATTTACAGCTTGCCGATGCGATCTTTGAAGACAGCTTTGAAACTTACCCAAATTTCGCTAAAACCTTTGACCCTTGGACTGTTATAGACGTCGATAGACTAAGGACTTCGGCGATTGATGGTGCGCATTTCACGGGTAGCGGCACGCTGATTGCTTTCATGGTTTTCAATCCGCAAGTGACCATACCTCCGCTTACCGATCTTACGGCTCACGAAGGAGATAAAATGGCGGCATCTTTCGCGATTATGGGCGGCATGAGCGACGACTTTCTCATCACGCCGCGCATACAACTCACCACGAATAGCGTAGTGAAGTTCCACGCTTTATCATACATGCCGCTTTATGAAGATAGCAGCTTTAGGATTGGCGTTTCCACCGCTAATGATCCGGAGCAAATAGACCAATATGAATATATTTTAGGAGAAGACTATCTCATCTGCCCTTCGGATTGGACAGAGTTTTGCTTCGATATTTCCCAGTATGACAATCAGGAAGTTCTCATAGCCATAGAGAGTTCATTCGATCACGCTTCGGCATTCATGGTTGATAGCTTTTCTGTGCATAGCGGCGCCGTCTCGACTGACGATGAAACCGCTCCTGCACTGCTCACGAAGATCATCGGCAATTACCCCAATCCCTTTAATCCTGAGACCACCATCTCCTATGTTTTAAGCGATGCCGGCTCGGTGAAGCTGGATGTCTATAACCTTAAAGGTCAATTGGTGAGACACTTAGTAGATGCAAAGCTGCCGGCTGGCGAACACAGGATAGTCTGGGACGGACGCGATAACAACATGCGCGCCTTGGGTTCAGGCGTATATTTCCTCAAGCTAAATAGCGGTAAACAGAGCTCTACAAAAAAGATGATAATGATGAAATAAAGCTCTTATTTTATGAAGAGTGCGCGTCGTCTCTTTTGCAATCATAAAGGCTTTGAACAATGACAAAAGAATGCTTTTTGGCTTTCAGGATAAGTCTTTATAAAATAAAGATTGACTGAAGTATGCACTTTTACAAATTGGATTCAAATCATATGAATACACAAAAGGAGCTATAAATGGCAAAGAATAATCGCGGTAAAACCTTGAGAAGCCTGCCTAATCGCGGCAGAGGGCAATGCCCGAACTGCAAGCGCACCGGCGTTAAGCTTATGTATGAAATCAAGGTTGACGACAAAACCATTAAAGTTTGCAAAGTTTGCAAAAACATCCCGGCAGAAAAACTTACTGCCTGATAGATATGGACAGGTTTGGGAGAGCACGCGCTCTCCCTTTCGTGTATTAGGACTATTATTTTGAGAGCAATCAAAGAACTTGGGCAGCATTTCTTAAATGATGCTGCAATCGCGTCCGATATCGCCGCTTTGGGCGAGATTGTGCCCGGCGAAACCATCTGGGAAATAGGTCCCGGTCTCGGCATTCTCTCGGATGCGCTCATCACGCGTGGTGCAAAGCTCAAAGCCTTTGAATTAGACAAGCGTATGGCAGGCGTGCTGAAGCGTCGCTTTGGGCAAAAGATTGATCTCACCCTCATTGATATTCTAAAGCTAAATTGGACAGAAGAGCTTAGTAAAGAACAAGCCCCCATCAAGATAATCGCCAATATCCCCTATCAAATCACCTCGCCATTACTCTATAAATTGGAAGAATATTCCGCCGACATCGAACGCGCCGTCTTCATGATCCAAAAAGAGGTGGCAGAGAGATTAACCGCACAAGCGGGCGATAAGGCATACAGCCTGCTCACCATACGAATGAGGCTCAAGTTCGACATCTCTTTAGCATTCTTCGTAGCGGCAGATAAGTTCGATCCCCCGCCCAAGGTGGAAAGCGCAGTGGTGCTAATCAAACCGAGACAGATTTTGCCTGATTTAGGCGATGAAAAGCAGTTTTACAGCCTCATCAATGCATCTTTTGCACACAAGCGTAAGACGCTGAGGAACAACCTCCTCCCCTACTTGGGAAGAGAGAAGCTGGAGGCTCTGATCACGCGCTCGGGGCTGGATTTCACAAGAAGAGCGGAGACCTTAGATGAAGAAGAGTTTATTTTTCTTAATCATCTTATTACTGAGCTCTAATCTCGCGCTTTTTGCCCTCAGCAAAGACGTGGAATTCTATCTCTATGATAGCTCCGCACTCAGGCTCTTGGAATCGCGGCTCTATTATCAGATGAATCCGCTGAAGAACACTGTGGTGGACATCCTGGGGCAAAGCTCTTGGGAAAACAGGCTGAGCTTCAATAGAGACACACGCAGATCGAATTTGGGAACAAATATCAGCTACGCGCAAAACAAGCTGCACCATACACTTGCGATAGACTATGAATCCTATCAAGAGGCCAGCGATCTGGATCCCGGCGCTTATGTAAACAAAAACGGCAAGCTGGGCTATCAGCTTTATTACAGCCCCATCGATAGTCTTTTTCTGCGCCTGGAAGGGCACGCCATCATGCGAAATGAGCATGACAGATGGTCGGACAAGGCATATCTCAATAGCGACGGACTGCAATTTAGCTCTGCATTGGGATATCGCTATGACGAGGAGACTTGGAACTTGCATCTGCGCGCTCATGCCGATAACAAAAACATGGACTGGGAAAAATATACCGATGTCCAAACAACCGCCGGCTTTGCGCTCTATCCCGAGAATCTCCAATGGAATAACGTCTTCCATTTTTATGGCAGAAAAGACAATATCTTCACGCTCAGCAGCATGGAAGCCCGCGAAAAGAGCAACTATCTTTGGCAGGATAAACAGCGGCGTCGTGGATTCAGCGCCGAAAGCAGCCTCATCTATCTTCCGCATCCTGATCTGAGCATAAATATTCAAGAGAGATATTACGAAAGAATCGTGGCGATGAAAGAGAGCATTAAGCGAGATAACAAAGAGTATGTCAACGAGTTACGCATCGGGATGGATTACGATTTGCCTGCGGATTTTGTGCTGAGACTAAATGCAGAACATAGTCATGCCGTGAAAGACTTTATCTTCGATCAAAACACACGCGAGGGCGAAGGCAGGGGCATAAATGGCGTGATTGCATGGGAATATAGCCACATGGATACCCTGCTCATCGGTGCGGGAATACAGCTGCAGAGAACTAAGTTTCCAAAAAACGAAAATCGTTGGGATAACGACCTGAGAACTCGGAGCTTACGCCTGGGATGGCTGCATTATTTCCGCGAGCGCATCCGCATGACAAACCTCTTTCTTTATTCACTGCGTGAAGACGTGTATATAAATCCCATTCTTTCGGCAAATAATCACAATTTAGAAAGCTTTAGTTTATTGCCGGATATGGAGATACTCTTGGGCGATCGCCTGGCTTTTAAGCAAAGTTATCAGCTGCGTACGGACTATACAAATTTCATCTATCCCAAAAGCAGAGAAAATAAGCTCTATAGGCAATTGGGATATAAGTTTAACCTCATTTTCGATAGCTATCCATATCTGGCGAGAGTTCCCGATGATAGATGGAATCAGCTGAATCACAGGAAAATCTCGGGAAATTCCATGCTGCTGGATCTCTCCTACGGCTATGAGGAAAATCAATATGGTCAGCAAGAGGGCGAATATTATACATTGGACAGCAAGAACCGTAAGTATATGAGTTCTATAACTTTGAAGCATGATATCGGCAACTTTTATTATAGCATTAGTCCGGGCATCAGCTGGGGAACTTGGACTGAATACAATCTCGAAGCGGGCATTTATTGGACCTTTGACAATGGCTCCTTTATCGAGGCTTCCATCACGCCAAATTCTGAAGATCTCATCAAAATAGATTGGCGTAGCTCGGTTAATCTCAGTCTTTATTTCTAATTTATTTTTCCTTCTTTTTAGTGTTTTTTCCATGCCTTCCCTATTGGGTTCTCGTGATGATGTGGTCATGATGTGGTCATAGGCATGACCATATCTCCACCGCAAGATAGGCTGAATCCAATGGGTAAGCTATGGAGTTATATGAAGTTATGACAGGTTGTGGAGCTTCAGTTCAAACTGGTTATGGCTGCAAACTGGACAACAATTCATAAAACATGGGCTATCTATCTTAGATATCAGCATGATACGTCAACCTCATACTCTGTTCTGCCAGAAGTGCTGCCGCTCATCGAATCAAGGATTTTCCCACACCGTCCGCGACAGCAGCGCAGCCCACTAAATCGCTAAATCGTCGAATCGTTAAATCGGCGAGCACTGCGAACTTATATTTCTTGTTGACAAAAAGAGCTACATAAATTGCTTTGTATAAGCCGGGTGTCGCCAATGTTTGAATGTGAACCATGTCAGGTCGGGAACGAAGCAGCATTAAGCAAGCTCAGACATGTGTGCTGCCGCCCGGTTTTTTTAAAGAAAATCAAAACGGCTTTCATTAAAATAAACCGATCTAAGGAGCTGATGATGAGAAAGATCTGCATGATCGCAATCATCCTTTTGAGTGCTTGCTTTGCCTTTGCCGGCATTGCGGAGATACAAAGCACGAACCTCACATCCGATGTCAAATTGCTCAATAATCTCAAGCTTGATATCGATAGAGTGAGTCATCTCGATTCTACAATATTCATAAATCTGCGCAGCTCCCGTGATCTGAATCTCATTAAGCAAGCAGGCTTTGAGCCCATCATCCGCGCCTCAGAAAGCTTTGGCGAAGGCATCTCATCAGAGAGAGTCCCGCGAGGTTCAAGCCTGCCGGATGCTTATCTCTCTTACGACGCTTTTGAGGATTATATTCATCAGATTCATATAGACAATTTAGATATTTGCACGCTGGAAAGCATAGGTAATTCCCTGCAATATCGAGACATATATTATCTCAAGTTTTCAAACAACCCCATGGTGAGCCAGCCAAAGGTAAAGATCAAGCTGATCTCGAATATACACGGTGATGAGCCCATAGGCTATTACTTGCTGCTCAAGCTGATAGAGCTTTTTACTTTAGGATATGGAAGCGATCCGCGCATCACGAATCTCATCGATAACTCTGAGATCTTCATCATGCCGCTGATGAACCCCGATGGCTATGTAAATCACGTGCGATATAACGCCAATAATGTGGATCTGAACCGCAATTTCCCCATGCCGGACGGCACGCAGAACCCGGATGGGAATGCATATCAGCCGGAGACTTTGGCGATGATTGATTGGAGCAATGCAAACAACTTTTCGCTGGGACTGAGCATGCATACCGGCTCTTTGGTGATGAACTATCCTTGGGACTACAGCTATGGTCTCACGCCGGATGAGCAGCTTTTGCGAGAGCTTTCCTTGGCTTATTCCGTGCACAATACGCCCATGTATAATAGCCACGAATTTGAGGATGGCGTAGTCAATGGCGCGCAGTGGTATGTGATCACGGGCAGTATGCAGGATTGGAATTATGCCTTTACTTCAAACCTGGAAATCACGGCGGAATTGGGCTATACGAAATGGCCGCCAGCCGCGACATTGCCGGGTTATTGGGATGATAACAAGGAGTCCATTCTCAGCTATATTGAGTACGCGCTAAAGGGCGTGAAGGGCATAATCAGTTCGGTAGGTGGCGGCACGATCGCTGCAAAAGTCTCGTCTTTCGGAGCCGCGAAAGAGATATTTAACGATCCTGCGAACGGGGATTATCATCAGATTCTTTTGCCGGGGAACTATCGTCTGATGGCTTCGGCGGATGGCTATTTTCCGCAGATTGTGAGCCTCAGCGTGCCGGAGGAAGGGTATGTCACGCAAGACTTTACGCTTGAACCGGCGGAAGTGGTCAGTCCAAGGGGTATAGTCCGTGATGCAGCCGGTCTTGAGTCTGTCGCCGGTGCTGAGATCACTCTTTGGAGCGATGAGGAAATATCTGTGCTAAGCGGTGATGAAGGGAGCTTTTTCATCCCTGTTATAGATGAAGGAATATATCCGCTAAAGGCTGAGCATGACAGCGATCAAGCCTATCTCGGGCATACTGCGATCAAGAAATATCAGGGCGAAACTCTGCTTTCTATTCCGCTTTTTGAACCGCTGTTTTATGATGACTTTGAAGCCGGAGCGGGCAATTGGAGTTTGCAAGGCAATTGGGGAATCACAAGCGATGGTGGTAGTATGGTGCTAACAGATAGTCCCAATGGCAATTATAGCGGCAATCAGAATGTCAGCGCTACCACAATAAGCCCGATTGATCTCATGGATGTTTATGAGGCGCAGCTTGGCTTCCGCACGAGGTGGGATCTGGAAAGTGGCTATGACTTTGTCTTTCTTGAAGCTTCTACCGATAACACTAATTGGAAGATCCTGGACTCATTTACAGGTTCGCAAAGCACTTATGTAGATCTATATTACGATCTTTCGGCGTATGCAGGTTCACAATTGCGCCTGCGTTTCCGCCTCAAAACAGATTATTATGTCAACCGCGATGGCATATATATTGATGATATTCGCGTAATCGGAAAGGACGAGAGCCTTGCGCTGATCGGGGATGTAAACTCTGATGGATGCTGGAATTCTCAGGATTTGGGATTGCTGATTGAGCTGGCGCTTGAGGCTGATGAAAGCGGCTTTGATGCGGCTGCAGATCTGGATGGGAATGGTGAAATCACGGCAGTCGATGCTTATTATCTCTTGCGCTTTCTGAAAGATCCCGGCTATGTTTTGCCGGCTCTTGACCCGCAGTCTGCTGATTTGCAGGAATGTGAACTCAGCGTTGCAACCTCTGAACAGTCCTTTGTTATCACTTTGTCGCAGGAGCTGAGAAGCCTAAGCATCGATCTCGGTGAGCCTGTCGCGGACATCACTTTTACTCATCAAGATGAGAGCATCTATAGCTCTGTAAATCACGACAATAGCCGTATGATAATCATCCGTGAAAAAGACGCTGATTATGAGCCCATGGACATTGTGTTTCATCACAGCCTCAGCGCGGAGGGAATCTTGGCGCAGGTGGAAGTCAATGGTGTTAGCACCGAGATGCTGATCACGCTCACATCTGTTCATGATGACGGGCTATCTCCCTTGCCTACCATGCTTTTGGCAAACTACCCCAATCCTTTCAATCCCGAAACCACGCTCAGTTTTCAGCTTGCCTACGCTCAGGATGCCGAGCTCAGCATACACAATCTCAAAGGGCAAAAAGTGCGCAGTCTGCACAGCGGCATGCTCAAAGGCGGCGTTCACAGTTATGTCTTTGACGGATATGACGATGGCGGCAAAGCGCTGGGCAGCGGAATATATTTCTACACACTCAAAACCAAGGACATTATGCAAAGTAAGAAGATGATATTATGCAAGTAAATAAAAGACTACAAATCCTGTTGAGCCTGCTCTTTATCTGCTTTAGCGCAGCGTGCAAGAGTCAGCCGCCTGCCCCTGATAATCAGGAATATAAGCCCGTCTTTCGCAAGGATGGCGAGCTTGCTATATACTCTCCAGCGGGCGAGGAAAGAGCCTCTTTCGATATTGAGATTGCGGAAAAAGATAAGGACGTCTTGCAAGGGCTCAAATATCGCGAAGACATGGAAGACAATCAGGGCATGTTCTTCATATTCAAAAGCTTAGACTTCCATTCATTTTGGATGCAAGATACCTTCATGAGCTTGGATATGCTCTTCATAGATTCAGATGAAGTAATCACTTACATCGAAAAAGGTACAACGCCCTTCAGTGAAGAATTGATCCTGCCGGATACACCGAATAAATATGTTCTCGAACTCAAAGCCGGAACCGTAGATAGATTAAACATCAAGGAGTTAGATAAGATTAAATGGGAAAGAAACTGACAATACTAATGCTTTTGGCGATGCTGCTTTTTGGCATTTCATCCTGCAAAAAAGACAGAGCAATCCAAGAGCTTAACATCGAAGAAGAAACTCAAGACGAGTATCTTGAAATTGTCGAGCCCGAAGAAGAGCTCGAGTTGGAAAACCCCTTAGCAAAGTATAAATACGACTGGGGAGCAGGCGATCAGATGCCGGATGTGGTGATCATCATAGACGACTTTGGCTATACCGCAGGCGAGCTTCTGAACGACTTTGCCGATCTGCCTCCTGAAATCGTCTTTGCAGTTATGCCGGACTTGGCGCATGCCCTTTAGCCGCGCCTTTCTCTGCGCTTGTTTTAGTATGCGCCAAGTCCGGCATAACTGCAAAGACGATTTCAGGAGGCAGATCGGCAAAGTCGTTCAGAAGCTCGCCTGCGGTATAGCCAAAGTCGT
>DUNQ01000026.1 GCA_012839325.1 Candidatus Cloacimonadota bacterium | reverse complement strand
GGAAGCTGTGTTCCACTGTTTTTCAGGGGATATAGTCTTTGCACAACAGGTTTTGGACGCAGGCTGGAACATCTCTTTCACGGGTAGCATTACATACAAGAATTCCACCATGGATGATGTGGTGCGCCTTGTGCCCATGGATAGATTTATGATTGAGACGGATTGTCCGTATCTACCGCCTCATCCGCATCGCGGACAGAGAAACTCGCCGCTTTTCTTACATCTTGTGGCAGAAAAGATCGCCGAGCTCAAAGGAATCACGCCAAAGGAAGTTGCTGCAGCTTCTTATGAAAATGCAATGCGCTTCTTCCGCATTCCCGAGCCGGAAGTCAAACCGGTTAAATCCGGAAGGAAGAAATGAAGAAATATTTATTGATTACGCTCATAGTCTTGAGCGCAAGCCTGTGGGCGGGGAATTCCATCTTCTCTTATCAAGGTTTCCCCGTGCAGTATTACGGCAGAGATATCTATAGCCTCGGTATGGGTGATACCGGTTCCAGCGATATATTTCGCTATAATACCGGCTACGCAAACCCCGCCATGCATCATCGTGAGAATAAGACCATATTCGGCACGGGTATAATCTTTGGTTTTACCGGATATTCATCGCAATATCAGGATAGCAGCGGGCAGCTCTTGGAAAATACTTATAGGGACGACAATCTTGATTTGCCCTATTTCAGTCTTTCCATTCCCTACAAAAAGAACCGCATGGGCTTTCAGATCAGCACCTATGCTTCCGGCTTGGTCAAGAATCAGTTTAGCCCGGATAGCCTCAGAACAGAGTTTCATGAAGCTGATAAATATCTCTATCGTGCGGACTTGATCTACTCTCGTGCTTACAAGGATCTCAGCCTCGGTGTGGCTGCAAACTATTTCTTTGGGCATGATAATCGCAGCTTTGAATATATTGCTACGGGAACAACCGTGCCTAGCAATGAAAGGCTGAAGAAGACGATCAAGAATCCTTCGATGAGCTTTGGAGCGATTCAGGGCTTAGGTTCGCACTCACTGGGCGTATATGGCACCCTGCCGGTTAAGCTGAAGGGCAAGACTATCTATAGCAGTATCACAACCGAAGATGAGGAAGAAGACTATTCTCAAGAGCTTCCCTTGATGCTTGGCTTCGGCTATACAGGCATGTATTTTAAAGAGTTAAAGCTTGCGTTTGATGTCAATTATGAGAGCTATAGCCTTGTAGATGACAATTATCAAGACGGGGTGAAGATTGGCGTGGGACTTGCATATGAGCCGGATCTGAGCCGAAAGAATCATTGGTATGAGCGTATACCTGCGCGCATCGGTGTATCCCATCGTATGCTTCCTTTCAAGAGCGAAAACGGCAAGAATATAGACGAAAATGCAGTGAGCTTCGGATTCAATATTCCTTTCAAAAACAATGAAAACATGTTGGAGTTGGGTGCGATGTATCTAATGAGAGGCAAGCTCAGCGAAAATGAGCTGCAGGATAGAAGCCTGATGTTTATGGTCGGTTTCTCCGGGCTGGATATCATCTCCAGGGCGCCGGATAGAACTCGTCCGAGAGACATTCCTGTTGCCGAGGATCTCGGTCAATGGTAGATTCCCCCAAGCTCTTTCAAAGAGTATTTGATGCCAGAGGTGATGCGCTTCCCCCGGAAGATATAGGGCTTGAGGGCTTGCCCGATGAGTCGTTGATGGCAAATATAGAGCTGGTTGCGCAGAGGATCAGAGAGGCGATATATCAAAACGAGCCGATGATAATCTTCGGTCATGACGATCCCGACGGCATCACGAGCTCCTATGTTCTTTATTCATTTTTAAATAGCTGTGGATATCAGAAGCACAGCTATTACATTCCAAATCGCAATCTCGAATCTCATGGCATTCAGGAAGGCTTCATAGAACACGTTCGTAAAGGCGGCTACAAGCTGGTTATCACGGTGGATAACGGTATCGCTGCTTACGATGGGGTGGAAGCGCTCAACGAGATGGGTTGCGATGTGATCATCACCGATCATCATCTCATACAGCCTGATCTTTTGCCTAATGCTTATGCTATTCTAAATCCGCATCTGCCTAACTGCGAATATCCCTATAAATCTCTTGCCGGCGTGGGTGTAGCGCTCATGCTTATCCGCTATCTGTCAAAGACATGGGATCATCCCATAAGTGATGCCTGTTATCTTTGGACGGCTGTGGGCTCTATCGCGGACAAGGTTCCCATGACGGGGCTCAATCGAATCATCGTGCGCCATGTAATCAAAAACTTTCATAATATTCAGGATAATACCATCGACTTCTTGCTGAGGAACTACAGGCGGGTGGATACTGAGACTGATATATTCAACTTTCTGAGCTATACTGCGAGGATCATTGCAAATGGGCGTGAAGCGGGCGGTGAGCACACTGCCATGCGTTTCATCCTGCAGCTTTCGGATGCTAAGGCAAAGCTTTTTGAAGAGCTGGAATTGCAGCGCTCTAATTGGGAAAGCGATCTCAACCGTGTCTTTCTCTTTCTGGATACACTTTCTGCGGGCTTCGTAGGCAATTACTTTGTTTATTTTGATGATGACGACGTGATTCCCTATCATCTGATGGGCACTGCATCTTCCTTCATCGTAAACCGCTTGGGCATCCCGGCAATCATGCTGAAATATCATAATGGTAAAATGGTGTGCGAAGGGCGCTGTGATGATGGGTTCAACATGGTGCATGCCTTCAATCATTGCAGGGAGCATCTCATTCAGTTCGGCGGACACGTTAAGGCCGCGGGATTCACCATGCTTCCTGAGTCTTATGACGCTTTCTTGGAGTGTTATAACGGCTATGTGATGGAAAACTTCAAGAACGATAAGGCTGAGAAAGAGCATGGCTATGACACGGAGGCAAAGCTCTCGGAACTCACGCCTCATTGCTGGGAAAAGCTCGAGTATATGCTGCCTTGGGGGCAGATGAACTCGGAGCCACAGCTACTTTTGCGCGGCGTTTCTGCAAAAGATTTTAATCCATATTGGAACTTTGATTATTCGGGGCTTAAACTGCCTGAAGAGGGTGAATTTGATATAATCGCACTTTGGAAAAACCCAAACCAACTCAAAATAATTCAGATTCTTAAGTGATGCCCTATGAAAAATCTCAGCGAAACCTTGAGGAAATCAATACATTTGAGTTCACTTGTGATACCTCTATCGTATCGCTACATATTAAATTATAATAAAAATCATGCCTTCATCCTCGTTTTAATAGCTCTCATAATCAGTCTAATTGTCGAGATGCGTCGCTTTTGGCAGAAGAGCTTCAGAAGAACCTTCTATCTGATGTTTGGCAATATACTCCGAAAGCACGAACTGAAAAGCTTCACGGGCGCGACTTATTTGCTCCTATCAAGCCTTTTATGCATAGCTTTTTTCAATCCTGAGATAGCGGCTGCATCGATAGCTTTTCTTAGCATAGGCGACACATTTGCGGCGCTAATAGGCATAAATTTTGGCAGGCGCAAGTTTATTCGCAATGGCAAGAGCCTGGAAGGAAGCTTGGCGTGTTTTGTTTCTTGCCTCATCTTTGGGCTCTTTTGGCTTAAGAATCCATGGTTGGCGGTGAGCGGTGCGCTGATTGCAACAGTTGCCGAGCTTGCCCTGATTAAATTGGACGACAATATTGTGATCCCGCTGAGTTCGGGACTCATCATGAGCATAGTAAGGCTCTTTATCTAAACTGAGGTAAAACATGTTACTTAGCTTTATAATCCCCGTTTTAAATGAAGAAGAATCGCTCTCGCAGCTATACAGTGAGATTTTAGAGAATATAGGCGAGCATTCCTATGAGATAATATTCATAGACGATGGCTCTACAGATGGCAGCTTTGAGATCATGAAAAAGCTCGCCGAGAAAGACGAGAGTGTGAAAGTCATCAGATTCAGGCGCAATTTCGGCAAGTCTGCTGCATTACAGAAAGGCTTTGACCTCGCCGAGGGGGAGATCATCTTTACTCTCGATGCTGATTTGCAAGATAACCCTGCCGAGATTCCCAACTTCATCAAGAAAATAGAAGAAGGCTGGGACTTAGTTTCAGGCTGGAAAAAGCACCGTCATGATCCCTTGCATAAAAGATTGCCTTCAAAGCTTTTCAATGCAGTAACTGCAAGTACTTTCAAGCTCAAGCTCAATGACTATAATTGCGGCTTCAAGGCATATAGAAAAGAGCTGGTAAAAGAGTTATATCTCTATGGCGAGATGCATAGATACATCCCCGTTTTGGCTCATTCATTGGGCTATAAGGTCAGTGAAATCCCGGTTTTGCACAGAGCTCGCGAGTTTGGAAAGAGCAAATACGGCGCCGAGAGATATCTCAGAGGCTTCTTTGATCTCCTCACGGTTAAGCTGCTCACTCAATACTCAAGAAGTCCCTTATATCTCTTTGGCAGGGTAGGGCTTTATTCCACTATCTTAGGCTTTATCATCAGCCTATATCTTGCTATCTTAAAGATATTCATGGGCGTGCCTCTCTCAAATCGCCCGCTTCTCTTCTTGGGAATACTCTTGATCTTGGGAGGTTTACAGTTTATTTCTATGGGCTTAATTTCAGAGCTTATCGTAAATAGGATGAGTCAAAGAGGAGATATGGAGCTTTCGATCAGATGCACAATAAATGTTGCAGATAAAGAAGATGAACCAACTTGAAGCCTTTTTTCTGAAACACTATATCAAGACCCCCAAGCGTAATCTCTTTAGATTCAGCTTCGTCTTCATGGTCTTGGGGATAGCTCTGTCCGTTGCGATACTCTCGGCTGGCTTAAACCTCTTTCAAGGCTATGAAAGCAATCTTAAAAGGCTGCTTTTAGATAGCTTTGCACATATCAACATCTCGTCCATATATCGCGATTATATAGATGAAAACTCAAGCGATGATATCTTAGATATCGTCTTCGAGAAGGACGGCGTCAGATCTGCTGTCCCTTTGCTGCAACATCAGCTTATGGCGCAGGTAGATGGCAAGGTTCGCGCCGCAAACCTCATGGCTTTCAAAGAAAACGATAACACTTATTACCACGAATATATCAGCCAAGGCAAAAATGAAATAACTTTTGGCGAGATCATCGTAGGGCACTATCTTGCCGAAGAACTGGGCTTAGGCTTAGGCGATGAGATCACTCTTATGTATCCCAGATTGGATCAGATCAGCGCCTTTGGCTTACACTCCGTCACCGGCAATTTTAAGATAGTAGGTATATATCGTTGCGGCTACTATGAAAACGATAGAAGCTTGGTGATATGCGATATTGACGAAGCTCGCGATTTGCTCAATCTACCCACGGGATACACAAGGATTCATGTAAAGTTAGACAAGCCTGACAATGCTGCATATTATGGTGCTGAGATAGCTTCAGAACTCAACAATAGATTCAGCGTGATCCCCTGGAACTATTATGCAGAGAGCCTTTTGAGGCTGGTAAAGATGGAGAAATGGCTGATCTACATAGTCTTCAGCTTTCTCGTGTTGATAGCCGGCATCAATGTGATCTCTGCCGTGGGCACGATTATCTTGGACAAAACCGATGAGATCGCTATATTGCACACATTAGGCGCAAAGCCCAAAAGCATCAAGAAGCTATTTGCATACAGGGTTGGCATAGCTGCGGTGATCGCCGTGATCATAGGCCAAATATTCGGTTTGATACTATCTTGGCTGGTAGAAAAACAAGGCATCTACAAGCTCAAAGGCGAGGTGTATTTCATTGAAACCCTTACCTTTGAGCTAAGCTATATGAATCTCGGGATCGTGTTCATCACCGCGACAATCTTGATCTTCATCTGCATCATGATTCCGCTGAGGCAAATACAAAAGATGCAGGTAATGGACATAGTTAGGCGTAATTATTAAAAGGATATATAAATGATATTAAGTGCAAGAGATATTTTCAAAAGCTATAAAGATAGCGACCAAGTCATCGAAGTGCTCAAAGGTGCCTCTTTAGAGGTCAGTAGCGGTGATCTGATCTGCATTACGGGAAAGTCCGGCTGCGGTAAAAGCACCTTACTGTATATACTCGGGCTTTTAGACGCTCCCGACAAAGGAGAGCTGGAGATTGCAGGCAAGATGATCGATTCAAGAAGCAATCTCGCCCATGAATTCCGCAATCGCGATCTGGGCTTCGTGTTTCAATTTCATTACCTGATTGAAGATCTCACCGCCACGGACAACGTGATGTTGCCGCAATTGATCTTAGGCAAGAGCGAGGGCGCGGCAAGAAAGAGAGCACAGGAACTCTTGGACTATCTCGGACTTTCGCATCGCTTGGATCGCTATCCCAATCAGCTTTCCGGCGGAGAACAGCAGAGGGTTAGCCTTGCGCGTGCATTGGCAAATGATCCCAAGCTTGTTTTAGCAGATGAACCTACCGGTAATTTAGACCCTGCCCATAGCAGCGAAGTATGGAAGATGATAAGAGATTTAAATAAAGAGTTAGATCAATCCTTCGTGATCGTCACACACGATCATGAAGCCGCTATGCAAGCAAATAAAGTGTATGAACTAAGCGAAGGAGTGCTTCGCCAAGACGGATAAATCGCTATGCATGCTCCGCGCAAGTTTTATATCTTCATAATCGTATTGCTGATAATCAACTTCAGCTTCTTTACGATTTGGTATGCCTTGGGCGGTAGAAACCTCTTTCGTAATGCACTTGCCTCTTTTGCAGGGAATCTGATTGGTGCTGAGATAAGCGCAGGCGACATGCAGATCAGCGATAAACAATTATATTTACAAGATATTAGCTTTGCTATGCAAGATGGCGCGATCAGCGTTAAAGCTCAGTCCGTGAGAATACGATACAGTATTTATAAGCTAATACTATCGGGCTTCAAGCCGGAAAATGTGGTCAGCATCGTCGAGATCGACAAGCCCGTAGTAGAGATCAAGTATTATAAAGAGAGAAAAAAGAAACAGAAAAAGTATCGTAGAAAAGAGTTTCAATTACCTGACGTAAGCCCTTATTTCAGTAGGCTTATCCTGCGGGATGGATATGTACATGCAGACGTGGGTATTGAGCTTAAGATTCTACAAGAAGGAGTCCTGCAAATAGAAGAAAGCTTGGAAGATATAAATATATCTATCATCAACGAAGAGCGCAGCAGGGTGAGCTTAAGTGCAGTAAGCGCAATGGGCGGCAAAGTGGAATTGACCGGCTTTCTCACGGGCGGAAACATAGACATAGCCGAAGCGCAAATAGGGCAATACTCTCCCTTGTTCATCGAGCATCCCGATATAGAAAACTTCCGCACCCTCATCTCGGGACAAGCCAGCTTTTCACAGAGGGAAGATAAGTATTTATACGACGGCGAATTTGACATAGCAAACACCTCTGCAACGCTGCTTAAGGACTACTTTGTCTCGTTCCCGAAGCTTGATTTTCAGGCAGATCAAAGCGACGCAAGCCTTGATATCTCTAATGCACGCTTGGCAGGCAACGCTTTAGACGCCGAGCTGAGAGTGCAAGATTACATGGGCGATATGAGCTTTGCCGGAACCAATGGCATAACACATATAGATCTTAAAACCATTTACCCTGATCTTGAAGGATTTGTCCATGGCGAGATTGGTGCAGCCGGTTCCATAGATGAGCCCGACCTTACTTTACGTGCATATTCACAGCGCTCAGCCTATAGAGATTGGGAGTTTGAAGACATTACAGCATTGGCAACTTTCGACGGTGAAAGGGTAAAGCTGGACGTGGAGAAAGCTCTTTGGCAACAGCAAGTTATAGATATCAATGCAATGTTAAATATAAAGTCAAAAGAGCTCAGTGCAAACTTAGTGACGAGCATTGCCGAGGGCAGCGATGATGATCTATCTGCACAAGGATACTTGGAGGTGGAGGGCCTACTACTGACCCCATATCCTCTTCTTACTGCAAAGGTTGAAGGCTTAGACTTTGCTTTCCGCGAGCTGAATCTCAAGGGGATAGAAGGCGAGGCAAGGCTAATGCCCACCGATGAATCATTGCTATTTGAAGCAGATATCTCAGCGGAGAACGGCATCAGCGTGAGCGCAGCCGGTGATTTGCTTGATCAACACATAGTTGTAGATCTGATGCTAAATAACTTAGATGTCGCCGATTTATATGCAATCAATTCCATTTCCATGCTCAGCCCGCTGGTAAGCGGAGAAGTAAACGGCATTATGCTGGGCAAATCTATATGGTTCAGAGCCGGCTTGGATACAGACATCAGAGAAAGCTATCCCTACACGGGTTTCCTATCTCTACTTGGCAATTTTAACTATCAAAGCTTAAACGGACAAGTGGTCGCAAACTGCGATAACGGAGAGCTTAATGGCCAAGCGCTGCCATTCTCGCTACACGGAGATCTTCTGAGCAAGATGCTCTACGTGCGCTCCTTGAGGCTGGCGGATATCCTCAATCTCTCCGGCAGGCTAAACCTCACTAATTTAGAAGACTTAGACTTCGATATTTCAGTAAGAAACCTCGATTCTCGCAGCCTAATTTCATATTATCCCGAAGCCGCCACCATGATCCCCGATTTTGAAAAACTGACATTTTTTGCCGAATACAACAGGAATGCTTTTCATGAAATAAATGGCAGTCTAAGCCTCAGAAAGCTTGATCTGATCAGCATCATACCGCTGGATTTGGAACTAAATTTAAGCGGAGATATCCGCAAGATCGATATCGCGGGCAAGATCAAGGATAAAAACCACACCCTCATATCACTGCGCGGCGAAAGCTCGTTAGAACCCGAAGTATCGCTTGTTGCAGATGCTTACATGAACGGACTAAAAATACAAGACATACTCTATGAAATCCCTGCGGACGGCACATTCTTCGGCAAGGTGAGCTTCGCGCTCGAACACGCTTTGGACAAAGCACAGAGGAAGATGAGCTTCGGCGCGGATCTTAGAGGGCAAGACATCAGATACGATGAATACACTGTTCAAAACATCATCCTCAAAGGTGCACAAGAGCCTCAAGCCCTCATAGTTGACACTCTTTACGTATATTCAGATAACCTCTTAGAAGCATACGCAAAAGGCTCTTTAGATTACAATATACTTCAAAATGCCTTTTTCGAGGGCAACCGCAATCTCTATCTCAGCGCAGATTTAGAGCTATTTAGCTTCCTAAAAGAGCTGACGGACTATATTCGCGAATCCACCGGAACTTCCAAGCTCACGGCAAGGATAGGAACCCGCGACGAGCAGTTCATTGTTCACAGCGGAAACATCGACATCAACGATGGTCATATACTGCTGAAAGACCAAGTAGAACCCATGCGAAACATCGAGATCAAAGGCTTTTTTGACGATAATAGAGTGGTTGTCCAACACGCTCAATTCAACATGGGCAACGGCAAGTTTTATATGAACAACATCTTCGATGCCGAGCCCACAGATCACTTCATGATTTCCTTTTTAGATCTGGGATATTTGCGCATATTGATAGAAGAGCCCGGCATCCAAGCCACCATCCCCGCGCTTGCTCCCGCCAAGACCCTGACAAACATCTCTATCAAAGGCCAGGACAGCCGCTATGCCACCATTCGCGGACCTTTCGATGATATGAGTATAGAGGCATCAGTGAGGGTGGAAAACCTCGATATTCTCTTCCCCTTGGGCGCGGACAACCTGCTCAATCTCATCATGTCTGTCAGCAAAACAGGCAAAAAGCCCGATAGCGAGCCCCTTGTTTTACCCTTCACCATGGATGTATTTCTCAGTGTGGGCGAAAACGTTCGCTATGCAACCTATCCCACCAGCCTCTATCTTGATCACGACGGCTTTTTACACATACTCTATGACGGCAATAGATTCATAGTAAAAGAAGCAAATATTACCTCGGAGAGAGGCACGGTTGACTTCTTCGGCACCGTTTTTGAAGTGGATAACATTGTGATAAATATGATAGACCAACAGGATATCCTCAGCGTGGACGGAATGTTTTACAAACGCAGCCCGGATGGCAGTACAATCACGCTTTCGGTTCATTCCACGCCCGAATACGATAAACCCTTTTTCGATAGATTAAAGCTGGATTTGGTGAGTGATAACCCTGCAGATCAAAACATTACTCAGGTTCTTTCGCGCCTGAGATACAATCAGAGTATGGACGAGCTACCGGAAGAGGAAAAACAGCATCTTTTGCAAGATGAAGCCTTGGGACTAATAGGCGTAAACTTGGATTCAACGGTCTTCAATCCCTTTATCTTCCCCGTAGAAAACTGGATTCGCAGAACCCTCAAGCTCGATGGCTTCTCCATTCGCGCCGGCTTCATCAAAAACATAATTGGCGAATACGCGGCCTCAAATTCAGAAGTAGGCAATAAGGCAAATATAGATAATATCACCTCCGATATCACGCAGTTTTCATCCTCAATTCTGCTGAACAACCTCTCGGTTTCCATGAGTAAATATATTGCTTACAGAACCTTTGCCGATTATACATTGACCTTGCAGGAAGCCACCGACCTGCAGAAAAAGACTAAGATATTAGTATCCCAAGATGCTACACTGCGCGTGATCTTGCCAAAGAAGCTCAGACTGGGATACACCCTGAATTACTCCCCGAAAGACACCGGCCTCACGCATGAGGTCATGATTCACAAAACCTGGCGTTTTTGGGGACTATGATGCTTTCAAGATAGCTTAAAAGACGTACTTAACTCCCACCGATACAGAGCGTTTGGTATCTTTCCACCATTTGATATCGCCTTCTTTATCTTTATATTTTTCTTTATATTTCCCGATGATAAAGAGGCGACGCTTATCGTTTGCACTCAGGGTAAACTCCGTGCTCAAATGCGCTCTGGGAACTGCGATCTTGCCTAAACTAAGCTTTTCCACATTAGTTTTGCTATAGGCAATTTTTATGTTTTCCAGTCTCTTATAATCTGTATCCACTCTGACATCAAACCACAATGATTTGCCCTTCTTAAGCTCTTTACCATACATGTTTTGCCAAGCAACGCTCGTTTTCACCTTTTTGGCAATATTGCCTTGAACCTTTCCATAAAACCCATAAGAAGCATCCATCTCTTTCACACACTGCTCCTTGGTTTTAAGATAGGGGAGATCATCCTCGTCATAATGCAGCGACACGCGATCTTCTTCATAATATCTATCGAAATACATGTGAGAGAACTTCTTCCCGTGAATCCTGTACTCAAGATTAATTTTTGCCACATCAAAATCAGCATATATGCCGGGCAAGATATAGCCGCTACCGCCGGTAATGAGGTGAGCCATCTCAGAATACATCTCAAACTTCATTTTGTCTTTTTCATAAAGAGGCTGTCTATACTCAAAAGTGATGATGCTCGCAGAATCCTTTTTATTGGGCTTAAGCTGGAGATACAGCGAATCCGGCACCACATGCTTGAGATTGGAATATTGGTTTCTATCCAAATAATAGCTCATGCTAAGCTTGGCTTGATCGAGGATTTTAACGGTATTTTCGGGAACCGGCTGAATGCTTGCCAATACTCCCAAAACCTCGTTTTTCTGAATATTTGTGCTAAAAAGAGTGAGCTCGGGTTTGAGAAAGATATCCGGACTACTACCCAGTATAATGCCATTCTGACGGTAATTAGGATAGAATAGCATGTTTGAATAATTCAGCATAACAAGTCCGTTTCTTTGGGACACTCTGGGCAAACCGCCAAAATGAACATATATGGGCTCGCCTTGTCTGCCGTATCTCATATAGTAGATTTTATTTAGGATATCGGAGAGCTGGTCCCAATCGCTTGTTTTAAGCTTCATATTGTTATCAAACAAAAAGTCGAGATCTAAGCCAAAGGAGAACTTCTTAATCTTAAATTCTTGGATCACTCGAAGCTGATTGTAAGATATTGAATCTTCATGCACTTTGCCAACCATGGTAGAGGTGCTGAAACGTGTGCTCGTTCGAACGTTGAAAGGAATGCTTTGCGCGGCGAGAACAAGAGGTAGCAACATCACAAAAAACATAATCTTCTTAGTCATAAATATAATCCTCATAGCAATATTTCATGGTGAGATGTAGAATAAATTACACACAAAAACCGTCAACTGAATTTTGAAATTTATTGAGCAAATAAGAGCTTAACTATATAATATTAAACACATTGCATAAGATATAATGTTTTTATGACTTCAAGCCGATTGATATAAGAGCCCACAAAAAGCAGCTAAAAGTGTTAGATTCAAGAGAATAATTAAAAAAGATGTTGACTCGTATACGGGGCAGTGGAAAAGTGTATCATGGAGATTAAACATATGAGAAAACTAATCATTGCCATCGACGGTCCCGCAGCTTCCGGTAAAAGCACGGCAGCAAGGCTCTTTGCCAAAAGGCTACGCTATGCTTACATAGACACAGGTGCTATGTACCGAGCCTGCGCTTTGGCCGCAAAAGAAGCCGGCATTGATATGAGCGACGAATCGGCATTAGATGCACTTATGGACTCAATCTCTATCTCCATCAAACACGATTCTGATGAAAATAAGATTTACTTAAACGGAAAGGACGTATCCGCAGCCATTCGTAAGCCCGAGATATCAGGGCTTGCCTCCGGTGTTTCTGCTCATGCCACAGTGCGCAACAAGATGGTTGACCTCCAGCGTGAGATGGGCGCACAGGGCGGCGTTGTCTTAGACGGAAGAGATATTGGCACGGTTGTTTTCCCTGATGCCGATCTCAAGTTCTTTTTCGTTGCTCCCGCACGCGTAAGAGCGCAGAGGCGCTTTGACGAACTGATTATGCGTGGCGAAGATCCCTCTTTTGAAGATGTTTTAAATGATATGATAGCCCGCGATGAGGCAGATTCCTCTCGCACACTGGCGCCCTTGGTTCCGGCTGAGGATTCCATCCACATCGATACCGGCGCTCTAAACATAGAAGAAATGATAGATTTGCTATACGCTCACTATCTCAAAAAGGTGCAGGCAAAATGACTGTGAGACTTGCAGCATACTCCGGTTTTTGCTTCGGCGTGCGTCGCGCAATTGACCTTGCAAGAGAGGCGGCACAGGGTGCAGAGAAGGTCTATACCTACGGTGCTCTCATCCACAATCCCGAGTACGTTCGTGAGCTGGAAGAAGAAAAGATATTTGCAATAAACGAAATAAGCAAGCTTCACGATAGCACCGTAATCATCAGATCCCACGGCATAAGGAAGCAGGATTATCAGCAGCTCTTAGAGCAAGGCAACAAGCTGATTGACGCCACCTGCCCCTATGTGAAACGCACTCACGAAATCACTGAACAGGCAAACAAAGAAGGCTATCCCGTTTTTATCTTCGGTGATAAAGATCACCCCGAAGTTTTAGGCATAGAGAGCTATGGCGATGATAAAACCCGCGTCTTTGCTCATGGCGAAGATCTGGGCGAGATAGCGCATACAAGGCTTTGCATAATCAGCCAGACCACGCAAAAGATTGCCCACTTCAAAGAAATGGTTTGCAAGATCTTGCCCGAAGTTCAAGAGTTGCGCACATTCAACACCATCTGTCTTGCCACCTCACAAAGGCAAAAAGCCAGCGTTGATCTCGCCAAAGCCAGCGACTTCATGGTGGTAATCGGCGGTAAAACCAGTGCAAATACCAAGATGCTTGCCGAGCTATGTTCACAGTATTCGCCAACCGTACACATAGAAAGAGCCAAAGAATTAAAAATAATTGATTTTGAAGGCAAAAAGCGCATAGGCATCGCAGCCGGCGCAAGCACGCCTTCGGATCACATTATAGAAGTTTATAACAAAATATTAAAAATAAATGGGGAAGAAGAGCATGCCTCGAGCATCTCGGAGATCCCCTTGTTTAAGGAGGAATCATGATAAATCATGATCAAAACCAAGCCAATCCTGAGACCAAAATCGATGGAGATGACAAGATGTCGCAAAATAAGGAAGTTGAAGCCGTGCTCGAAAATGTCGATGAGCCAAAAGTTGAAGAAAACGTAGTTGAAAGTGAAACCGCTGCCGAGGAAGCAGAAACAGCTCTGCCCGAGGAAGAAGCAGCAAGTGTCGAGACTGAAACAATTGATATTGAGGAGCCCGCTTTAGAGCAAGCCGAAGCTGCCGAAGTTGAAGAACCCAAAGCAGAAGAGGCTGAGGTTGAAGCCGAGGAGACAGAAACTCCGGCAGAAACCGAAGAAGTAGAAGAAGTTGAAGCAGCAGCAGAAGAAGCCACAGAGGCCGAAGAAGCTGTAGCCGAGACGGATACTGATGCCAAAGAAGAAGCTCCCGAAGGAGAAGTTGATGAGGCTAAGGTTGAATTGACTCAAGAAGAAATTGAGCATGAAAAGATGCTCAGTATGTATGAGGACTCGTTTTCCAATTTTAAAGTCGGAGAGATCATCGAAGGTAATGTAGTAGATGTATCCGACAAAGATGTGAGAGTGGATATCGGCTATAAGCATGAGGGCGTGATCCCTATTTCAGAATTTGCCTATAGCGGAATTCCCGATAAGGATAGCACCATCAAGGTATATATCAGCAAGATTGACGGCGGGGACGGACGCGTGGTCCTCTCCAAAAAGAGAGCTGATTACCATGAAAATATCCAGCGCATCAAAGATGCTTTTGCCGATGGCGGCATCTTAGACGGAACCATCCGTCGTCGCGTGAAAGGCGGAATGATAGCCGAAGTTATGGGAATCGAAGGATTCTTACCCGGAAGCCAGATGTCCCTGAAACCCATCCCAAATCTCGATCAATTTATAAACAAAGATATGCAGTTTAAAGTGATCAATATGGATGAGGAAAAAGGAAACATTATCTTCTCTCGCAGAGCGGTTCTCGAAGAAGAAGCCGCCAAAAAGCGTGAAGAGCTTCTCAAGAAGATTGAGATCGATTCCGAGCTTGAAGGTGAAGTGAAAAACATCACCCAATACGGCGCTTTCATCGATCTCGGCGGAATTGACGGACTCTTGCACCTCACAGATATGTCTTGGGGCAAGCTCGGTCATCCTTCCGAAATGCTTGATATCGGCGATAAGGTCAAGGTCAAGGTCATCAATTTTGATCCTGAGACCCACAAGATCTCCCTTGGCTTGAAGCAACTCGTACCCCATCCTTGGGAAAATATCGAGATCAAATATCCTGAAGGAGTGCGCATCAGCGGCAAGGTCGTAAGCGTTAAATCCTTCGGTGCTTTCGTTGAACTCGAGCCGGGCGTAGAAGGCCTTGTTCACATCAGCGAAATGAGCTGGACAAAGAGAATTTCCGACGCTCGCAAGATTCTTAAAACCGGTGATAACATCAACGCCATCGTTTTGGAATTGGATAAGGAAAACAAGCGTATTTCTTTGGGTATGAGGCAGATGGATCCCAATCCTTGGCTCACCATTGAAGATCGCTATCCCGTCGGCACCGTGCTCAAACGCAAGGTTAAGAGCCTCACCGCTTTCGGCGCATTTGTTGAAATCGAAGAAGGCATAGACGGACTCGTTCACATCTCTGATATCAGCTGGACGAAGCGCATCTATCACCCCCGCGAAGCTTTCCGCAAAGGGCAAGAGATTGAGACCATCATACTCTCGATCGACACAGCCCAGCGCAGAATCGCACTCGGTGTGAAACAGCTCGCTCCGGACCCCTGGGAAACTCTCAATGTCAACCTCCCTGTCAATACCGAAGTATTCGGCACCATCTCCAAACTCATCCCCAAAGGTGTGTTGGTTGATATCGCCGTAAACGAGGACTTAGTGGAAGGATTCATCCCCATCTCACACCTCGTTTTACCTAAGCTCGAACACAGCGAAGACGCTTTCCAAGTGGGCGAAGAATTGCCCCTTAAAGTGATTGAATTAGACATGGACAATCGTCGTCTGATCCTTTCCGTGAAAGCTTTCTTCTTCTCCAGAGATCCCAAACTCCAGGAAGATTTCATTACTATTCACGAACAGTATATGAGAGACAGAGTGGTGGAATTGCAAAAGAAAAAGGCTCAAAAGCTTCAAAGAGAAAAGCTTGCTGCCGAGAGAAAGGCCAAAGCCGAAGCTGAAGCAAAAGCTAAAGCAGAAGAAAAAGCCAGACTCAAAAAAGAAGCAGCCGAGAAAAAAGCCGCTGAAGAAGCTGAAGCCGCAGCAAAAGCCGCTGAGGAAGCTCCTGTAGAAGAAGCAGAAACTCCTGAAGTCAAAGCAGAAGAGCCTGCCGAAGCTGAAGCAAAAGTTGAAGAGCCCAAGGCTGAAGAAGCAGTTGCAGAAGAAGCAGAAACTCCCGAAGTTAAAGCCGAGGAGCCTGCCGAAGAAGAAGCAAAAGCCGAAGAGCCCGTAGCTGAAAAAACAGTTGCTGAGGAGCCCGCAGAAGAAACGGAAGAAACTCCTGAAACTGCAAGCGAAGAAGCTGTTATAGAAGAACCTGTAGCAGAAGAACCTGCAGCTGAAGAGCCCGAAACCCCTGAAGCAGTGGTGGAAGAGCCCGCAGCAGAAGAACCCAAGGCTGAAGAAGCTACCGAAGCGACAGAGACTACAGAAACAGTGGAAACTCCTGAAGTTGCGACCGAGGAACCCGCTGTTGAAGAAACAGAAGACAAAGAAAATGAAGAAACAGAAGCAAGCACAGAGCTTGAATAACAATAATAACTTAAGTAGTGAAGTGGCGTCCCCTAAAGGACGCCATTTCCTTTTGAAAGCCGGCTTTTGGCTGCCCATTCTTGTCATGGCGCTCACGGCTGTGCTTTTCAACCTTTTTCCCATTGATATCAAGGTTCAAAGCCATTACTTTTCCGACGGCTGGAGACTAAACTCAAATTGGCTGGTACAATTGCTTTATAAATTTAGCAATATACCCGCGCTCATCACCGTTTTGGCATCCCTTTTCTTTTTAGCACTCGGCTATAAACAAGGGCACGGCTCGGCAAGATATCGCAAAATATTTATCTATCTGATAATCGTGATGGTAGTAGGCCCCGGCTTGATTGTAAATGCAGCCCTCAAAGACCATTGGGGCAGACCGCGTCCCAGAGATATACAGGAGTTTGGCGGCAAATACCCCTACGAAGCGCCGCTTGAGATGAACCGCGATACCCCGGGAAAGTCTTTCCCATCAGGGCACGCCAGCATGGGCTACTATTTATTTGCCCTCGCCTTTGCTTTAAAGGCCTTCAGCTTGCGCAAATACCGCCTCATGACCATCTTTACCCTCTTATATGGTTCACTTATAGGCTGGGGGCGGATCGTGCAGGGCGGACACTTTATGAGCGATGTCATCTTTTCCGGTGCAATTCTCTATCTGGTTGCACATCTTTCTTGGCATATTATGAAGCTGGAAAACAGTCCTTTTTATATCCCCAAAGAGGGCGGTAAAAAGCTTTCTCCAAAAATTCTTATTCTCATTATTATAAGCGCAATAATCATCTTAATTGGTTTCGGCTTAGCCACGCCATATAATAGAAGTCAAACTATTACCCTAAAGACAGATGAACCTGATAACTTAAAGATAAATCTTAAGAATACAGAGCTAAGCTTCGCTCTATCAGATAGTACATATATCTCCGGCATCAATAGAGGCTTCGGTTTCCCCGGCTCAAAAAGCAGGTTAAAATACAAAGAGACCGATGGCGTGCACTATATAGATCAAGAACTTAAGGGGTTTTTTAGCGAGCTTCAATCCATCACCGTTATCACCATTGATAGCCTAAAGGTGCGTAATTTCAGCCTAAACATAGAAGCAGGGGAGATGAGCCTCGATCTAAACCCTAACTGGCTAATGATTAAGGATGAACCCACCGGAGCATATCAGCTAAACAACGGGGATGAAAACCGCAATTATATTTTTAATATAAAAGATGCCAAAATCGAGCTGAATTGAAAAGCTTTACTTGCCTAAAATGGCAATCAGCCTACTATTTATTATAGAAAAACAAAAAAATTGAGGAAGTGAAATGAAAAAAGGTCATTATATTCTCTTGGCTGTGATCCTCGTGATCATTATAGCCGTCTCATGGTTTGTAGGAAAATACAACCTAATCCAAAAGCAAAAACCCTTAGTAGAAGAGGCATGGGCACAGGTTGAAAACGTATATCAATCTCGCCTTGATCTCATTCCGAATCTCGTAGCCACCGTGAAAGGTGCGGCAAATTTTGAAAAAGAAACGCTTATCGGCGTCACCGAAGCAAGATCCAAAGTAGCCGGCAATCCCACTCTCGATCCCGATATGTTGGGCGATCCCGATGCTTTTGCTCAGTTCCAGGCTAATCAAGCCGGACTTTCCGGCGCGCTAAGCAGGCTAATGGTGGTGGTGGAAAGCTATCCCGATATCAAGGCAAATCAAAACTTCCTGCAGCTTCAAGCTCAGTTGGAAGGAGTGGAAAACAGAATCAGAACAGAAAGAATGCGCTATAACGAAGAGGCGCGCAACTTCAATCAGCTGATCATAGTATTCCCAAACAATATGATTGCTAATATGATAGGCGCTCGCAGCTTCCAATATTTCGCTGCCGAAGAAGGTGCACAAAAAGCCCCCGAAATAAGCTTTGAATAATCAAGCAAAAATCACAATTTCTCATGAGCGTGTGTCAGCAAGCTTGATGCACGCTCATAAATTATTATATACCCATATCTTACCTATACCATTCAGCTCTTGAAATGGTGGTGATATGCTCATACCTATGACCACATCATGACCACATCATCACCGGAATCCAATAAGGAAGACACCCGATTCACATATTTATCAAAGAAATATTGGCATAATTATTAAAACACGATATAATATATATGAACAGACAATAATAATAATTTGTTAAAGATTACAGAAATAATTTAAATCAAGGAAAGCTTTAGTTAAAGGCTTTTGAGCTTATCTTTTAAGTAAAATAAGCACACAAAACTCTTATCGCCTTTAGCTCTTAATATCTTTTAATGGAGGTTAAAATGACAACGCTATCCACATTAAGTCTCTTTGATATGCAGTTTATCAAAGATTTTCTTACGCCGGAGCGTATAACGCTCTTCATCCGCGTGATTCTGATGCTGGCAATTGGCTTGCCCGTTATCTCATTCATCACGCGAGTAATTAATCGCATTGTAAAAGAAAAACTCTCGCTACAATCCAAGCTCATTGTCACCAGAACTATTAAATACTCGCTCGTTACACTGCTTTTGGTGATGGTCTTAAACGAATTTGGTTTCAAGGTATCAGCGCTTCTCGGTGCAGCGGGAATACTCGGGGTAGCCGTAGGTTTCGCATCCCAAACCAGTGTGTCAAATATCATCAGCGGGTTTTTCCTGATCTCTGAAAAACCCTTTCAGATTGGTGATGTAATTGAGGTAGAGGAAATCACCGGAATAGTTGATTCCATTGACCTACTCTCCGTAAAACTAAAAACCTACGACAACCGTTATGTAAGAATACCAAATGAAACAATGATAAAAACAGGTGTGATAAATATGACCAGATTTCCTATCAGGCGTGCGCAGACCATGTTGCGCGTCTCATATAAGGAAGATATCGGCAAAGTTTTGGAGATCTTGCGTGATATCGCTGAAAATCTGCCCGGTGCAAATGAAGAAAGAGCGCCGCTTATTTTGCTTGACTCGCTATCTGAATCCAGTGTTAACATCAGTTTCGGAGTCTGGACAGACACCTCAAACGTCTTCAATATGAAAACCCAAATGATTTTAGCAGTAAAGAAAAGATTTGAGGAAGAGGGAATAGAGATTCCTTGGCCGCAAATCGAAATCCACAATGCTTAATTCCTATGAATCAAAAGTATTTTATTTAGGAGGAAAGATGATAAACATAAAACAAATTAAAGCTGTCATTTTTGACTTGGACGGAACGCTCTTGGATAGCATTAGAGATATCGCAGGCGCCGTCAACCGGGGCTTGGCAGAAATGGAGCTGCCTATCCATGAAATTGAAACGTATAAAAGCTTTATAGGGCATGGTCACAAAGAATTAGTAAAAAGAGCCCTGCCCGAAGACAAAAGGAACGAGGCAAATATCAAAGCGCTCAGCGATAAATTTGTGGAACATTATGAAACCGAGTGGCAGCTGAATACTCAGCCTTTCCACGGCATCTTGTATCTGATCAAGGTGGCGGTTTCTAATAAGATCAAACTGGCGATACTCTCCAATAAAGATCAATCTTTCACCAAAAAGATGATCAGATATTACTTTAGAGGAGCCATGATCAGCCATACCAAAAACCCATTTGGAGTATATAGCGGAGCGACGGACGGAGTGCCCGTAAAGCCTGATCCCACAGTTGCCTTAGAACTGGCAAAACGCCTTAGCGCAGCGCCGGAGCATGTGGCAATCGTTGGCGATATGCCCGTTGATATCATAACTGCAAAGAATGCCGGAATGACGGCAATCGGCGCAGCTTGGGGCTTTGCCTCCAGAGAGATGCTTGAAACCGCAGGCGCAGACATGATCTTTGACAGCCCTGTGGAGCTTGCAACCTTCCTCGAAGGCCAAAGCGGGATATAAAAGATGAAAAGCTATAGAAAAGAGCTGTGGTTCAATACCGATAAACGCCGTCAATATATAAACATTACGCGCGATGTGCAAAGCTGTATCATGGAGTCGGGAGTTCAGGAAGGACTCGTCTTAGTAAACGCGATGCACATCACCGCCAGTGTTTTTATAAACGACGATGAAAGCGGCTTGCACCACGACTTTGAAAAATGGTTAGAAAAACTTGCCCCGGAGAAACCGCATAGTCAATACAAACATAATAGCTATGAAGATAACGCCGATGCACACCTCAAAAGGCAAATCATGGGGCGTGAGGTGGTGGTGGCTATCACAAACGGGCAATTGGATTTAGGTCCCTGGGAGCAGATATTCTATGGCGAATATGACGGGATGAGGCGAAAGCGAGTCTTAGTTAAGATAATTGGACAGTAAAATAGAAAAGTCCCCGCATAGCACGGGGACTTTTTTTGAATGTATTTTGCTTATTTACAAAAAGTGGTAATACAGGCCTGCTGCGGGGACCAGCATTTGTATCTGCTTATTTTTGTTGATGGTAAAGGGAAGCTCTACGTTGAATCTGAGTTCCGGCAGTGATCTTAAAGGAATAAATTCAAAGCCGGGACCTACGCCTAAATAATAATCATGAACAGTGTCCCAGTTTTGAGCGAATTCTTCTTTTTCGGTCTGATAATAATAGGCACCGCCAGCTTTTATGTAGAATCTCGATTCTCTATATTCTTTGAGCGGCACCATGTAATTTAATCCCATATTAAATGTCGTATAGCTATCATTGTCATCTCTTACGCCGGTTGATAAGACGAAGAAAGTGAATTGCAATGCCGATTTATCTATGGAATATAGTCCGCTGAGACCCATCCCCGTGGAGGTTCCGGCGTGGACACCGATTGCGCCTTTGCTGGGCTCAAGAGCAAAGAGCAAAGTCATTGAGAGTAGGATGAGGATGATTGTAATTCTTTTTGTCATTTGATACTCCAATTTTATATACTTATATTTTTCCTTTTAGGTAGGCTTGTCTCATGTTTTCATCAAATCTTTCTATGCTATAGCGCAGCATGGTGCGAGGCATCTCTTGGTAGTGGATATTTAGCCAATTTACAAGCACTTTTGGTGAGCGCTTGCCTATCTCGCGAAGCATCCAGCCGCAAGCTTTGTGGATGAGATCATGAGGGTGATTTAGAAAGCTTTGGCAAAGTTTCAGGGTGAGATCAAAGCTGTCGTTTAAGATGTGATGGTGGGTGCTTACGATTGCTATGCGCTGCTCCCAGAGGTCTGGGCTTTGGGAGAGCCTTAGCAGCGTGGTATCATCACGGTTGAAAAAGTGGGCGCCTAAGATCTTTGCAGCACTTATATCGACGAGGTCCCAGTTATTTATATTTTTGGTATTATTAAGATATAGTTTTGCAATATCCTCGCGTTCTTCATCTCTTTTTTGATAGCGGGCAACCAGCATAAACAGAGCTGCCATGCGGGCTTCATGGATGGGGCTGTTGAGGATTGTTTCTATTTGTGTTAAGCTTAATGTAAAGGTGAAATCACGGATAACATATCTGATCTCGGGGGTGGTGATGCCCCAAAATATATCATGCTCGGCATAGTCGCCCTTGCCGGTCTTAAAATAACGCTTGGCTTTCTCTATCTTCTCTGGTGTAGAGAAGCTTTTGAGCATGCTTATCAGCTGTTTTTCGGCAGATTTCATAAAGATTATTCCTCATCATTGTTGTTTTGATAATATAACGAGCTTGGGCATTATAAAAAGTTATATAAGCTCAACGCTTAAATTGAACAGATAATTTGCATCTTACTATTTGTCAAGCTGTGTTTGCCATTTTGCGTCATAAATCTCAAATATCGGTGGTTGGAGTGGATACAAATCAACACAATTTGCTGAAGCATGAGAATAAGAATAAGAAAATCATTGACTATTGTGAGCATTCCGATAATAAGGTGAGAACATTGTAAAACACTATTCATAGTGTGATAAAGCTTATATTTATTGGAGATGATGTGCGAAATAAAATGCTCGTAATAATCCTTGCTGCGCTAATGCTTAGTTCCTGCGGCAAGGTTCTTACTTCTAAGAAAACAAAAGTCAGCTTTTGGCACGGACTTAGCGGCCCGCTCGGCGATACCCTAAACGAGATGATAATGGAATTTAACCGAAACCACGAAGATATTGAGGTGGTGGCAAATCCCATCAGCAGCTATTCTGCGCTCTCGCAAAAGCTTATGGCGTCCATTCAAGCCAAGAAACAGCCCGATATTGCTCAGGTCTTTGAAAGCTGGACTTCCAAATATATAGAATCCGATGTTATAGTCTCAATCAGCGATCTCATAGATGAAGATGAGAATTTTACCGATGAGGATATGGCTGATATCTATCCCGTGTTTAAGGATTCAAATACCTTCGACGGGGTGATATACTCTTTTCCCTTCAACAAGAGCGTAAGGGCTTATTTCTATAATAAGGACGACTTTTATCGCAATGGATTGGATCCCGACTATTTTCCTAAAACTTGGGAAGAATTCCGTAAGTATGCCAATTTGCTAACCTATAAAGATGATACGAGAAGCAAAGGGCAGCATTATGGCACAAACTTCAACGTGAACGAGTGGCAGTTTGTGAATCTGTTGCATCAAGCCGGAGGAGAGGTCTTGGACAAAGATGGCAATCCGGCGATTAATAGTCCGCAGGGCATAGAGGCGCTCAGCTTTGTCACAGACCTCATGTATAAAGATAAAAGCGTATATTTGGTTCAAGAATACGACGGTCAAAACGACTTCATGGCAGGCATAGCCTCCATGTATGAAGGCTCAAGCGTATCTATCACACACATGAGACAGCAGCCCATCAATTTTAACATTGGCTACGCGCCATTGCCTACGCATAGAACCGGGAAGAGCGCAGTGTCGGGTGCAAATATCGTGATCTTCAAATCCGGAGATCGCAAGCGTGAGAAGGCGGCTTGGGAATTTGTAAAATGGTTTACAGATACCGATCAGACTGCACGTTTTAGCGTGGAAACCAGCTATATGCCCGTGCGCCGAAGCGCTATGAATAGTGATATTATACAAAACTTTTTAATAGAGAACCCTCAGTTCAAGGGAATATACGATCAATTGGAACATGCTGTTTTTGAGCCTCAAACGGGAGCTTGGTTCAAGGCAAGGGTTGAGCTTAAGAACTACCTTGAATATGCAATGCGCAACGAGATGAGCCCCAAAGAAGCGCTTGATAACGCCGCCAAGAAGTTCTCTGAACTGATCGCGGCTGAAAAAAGAAAGGACTGAAACATTGTTTTTTCTTGACAAATACAGCGGATAAAAAACCAATGATAAGAAGTTGTGCCGAAGTGGTGAAATTGGTAGACGCAGTGGACTCAAAATCCACCGAACTTTTAGTTCGTGCCGGTTCGATTCCGGCCTTCGGCACCAAAGGTTTTAAGGAGAAGATAAGGCACAGTTGCTACCAGGCATTTGTCTATGATCTTGATAAAGGCGACCCGGCCAATTTGATTTGTCTTTTAGTTTGTATCATTTGCGGGTCAATAAGAATTATCACGGGGATGTTTTCTTGCCCTGCTGCAATATATAATCAATCCATATTTCTGGAGGTTTAAATGTCTTCAAGACGATTAATTACCACACTGTTGCTGATTTTGATCGGCATAGCACCGCTTGCTGCTATATCTGAAGGAGCGCTGCTCTTCTTAACTATCGAGCCCGGAGCAAGAGCAAACGCGATGGGGCGTGCTTATTCCGCAGTTGCCGACGACGCTTATGCAATGTGGTGGAATCCCGGAGCACCGGCTTTCAATAGAAAAGGTCAAGTTGCTCTCACTCACGTAAACTGGCTGCAAGGAGCCGGTATTGATGATATGTTTTATGAATATTTGGGCTGGAACCAGTATTTTGAAGACATAGGAAATATCAACGCTCATATCGTTCTCATGGACTTGGGAACTCAGGAACATACCGATAGTAACAACGTTTCTCAGGGTACTTTCCACTCTTTCGACATCTCCGGTGCTATCGGCTATTCCTATGATGTTATTCCGCAAACTTTGGGCTTGGGAGCAAACTTTAAGCTGGTGTATAGCTATCTTTCTCCCAAAGGTACAGGGCTCACCGAAAACGAAGGTAAAGCATTTAGTTTTGCCTTTGACATCGGTTCAAAATATAAAGATGTAGCGGGTCTTGAGGGGCTTGATATTGCGGTTGCTTTGCAAAATATAGGTCCAAATGTCACCTATGTGGACGAAGCTCAGGCAGACCCACACTCTATGACATTCCGTCTCGGTGCTGCATATATGCCCATCGATAAGCCTTATAACAAGCTCATACTTTCTGCCGAGATGTCTAAGATGCTGGCAAATGATGACCCTCTTTATAAGCGTCTCATCACCGGTTGGGAAGATTTTGACGAGACCATATATGGCTTTGGTGCAGAATATGAATATTTGGATCTCATCTCTCTGCGTGGCGGATATTTCATGGATAGAGCCGGAAAGATTGAAGGACCCAGCTTTGGGGTTGGTCTGCATTATGCCTTTAGCGATCGCTATAAACTCAATGCTGACTTCGCCATGGTTCCCGGCGGCGAATTGGTCGATTTCAACAAAATATTCTCTTTAGGCTTAGAATATTAATTCACTTTATTATGTGCCACAGGAGCTTTTAATAAGGCTTCTGTGGCATCTGTAGGATAATTACTTAATGAGCTTAAGCTTTGTAAAACATAAAAGAACCCTCATAATCATCCTATTTTGCCTGCTATATAGCGGGCTTTTTGCTGATAAGATGAGAATGATCCCGGGGCAGAGTAGCAGGCAGATCAAAAAGCATCCCTATACGGAGCTTTTGAGGCAATCTGCGCATGAGCCGTCTCTTACTAAAAGTAGGGCAAACTATGAGAAACTCTTGGTGATATTGGTGGAATTCCAAGAAGAGATAGAGGATGATCCCAATACCACGGGCAACGGGCTTTTTGAGATGGCGGCTGATCCTGATTATCTCACCACAATCGGCGCTGCTCCGCATGATAGGGAGTATTTTGAGTATAATCTTGAGGCTATGAGGTATTACTATCTCGCAGCATCTGCAGGCAGTTATGACCTGGATTATGATGTGTGGCCAAAGGATAAAAATGCCTACCGGCTTCCGCATAGTATGGGCTATTATCACCCTCCCAATGTAGCATCAGATCAGTTCGTATCGCTGATGGAAGAGTATTTTAGGGATGCCTTTGAAACGGCGGATAATGATGATCCTCAGATCGATTTCAGCCAGTATGCGCATTATATGATTATTCATGCAGGCTCGGATTGGCAGCATGATATCTTTGGGGATACTCCTTCCGATATACCCTCTTTCTTTATTCGCGTTTCAGAAGATAAGAAGGTGGCTGTAAACGGTGGTGCGCATTATATACATCATGCTTGCAACGTTCCTGAGACTATCTCTCAAGATTTTGAGATGGAAAGCTACGGGGAGTTTACAATTCATACCGGATATGGCGCGCTGAATGGAGTTATGTTTCACGAGTTTGGACATTCTTTGGGCTTAGTTGATCTTTATAATGTATATAATTTTAGACCTATGGTGGGCGTTTTTGATATCATGGATAGCGGGGGAGGTGCTGCGCTGCTCTATGGGGTTGATGACGATGAATATGTATCGATAGAAGGAGTCCTGCCGGCATTACCGGGGGCTTTTAGCAGAGCCTTGATGTTTGAAGATGAGCTCAGGGCAAAAGGGCTGATGAGAGATATCGGCGAATATGAGCCCGGAGTGGATGTAGAGCTTGCAGCATCCAGCTTTAAGCAGGGCGCAAACAAGCTTCCTACCATCATCAAATATCCCTTGGGTGTAAACGATTATTTCCTTTTTGAAAATCGTAATATCGATCCCGACAGAGATGGGGGAGTTAGCCTCAAAGGCGCCTTAGATCATAGAGTTGCGCTGCATCCCACCATCATCGGTGATGAGCACAGTCTGCCTACTTATGAATATGATTTCACCCTTCCTTCTTTTGAGAAGTGGGATGGCTATGAGGGCGGCGGCATGCTCGTTTGGTATGTAAATGAAGATGTTTTATATAACGAGGGCAGGATATTAGACGATGGCACGCTGTGGACTAACTATCAAAATAACTCGGTGAATACGGACTTTGGTCGCCTTGGCGTGATGGTCTTGGAAGCCGATGGATATAGGGATCTGGGCAATCCGTATTCCATGTATTGGACCGGGACTCAGTTTGAATACTTCCACGGTAGAAAGCCTCAGCTTGATGAAAACGGGCTCTTCTTGCGTTGGTCAAATGAGGGCTGGACGCCTAATCTCAATGCTTTCACAAAGCCGGCTCTTGTCGGTCATAGCGGCATAGGCGGTGTTTTGGGCTTGGAAGAGATAAGCGATCCTGATAAGGTCATGACTTTTAAGATCAAGGGTGAGGCTTTCGATGATATGCAGTTTGTGCGCTTGCCGGATGTGCCTCATGCGGCTCCGGCTCTGCGCAGCAATATCTCAAATACTTCATTGCCTTTTTATGGTGCGGACGGTCTGCATCTTGTCAGCCTCTTTGATGAGGAGTGGATGGATCTTATGGGCGGTTATGATGTGGGGGATATCGCGCTGGAATTTGATTATCCGCTGATATCTGCAAGCTTGGATGAACGTGGCGCCATCTGTAGCTATGGCATCAAGGATAATACACTTTTTGAGCTGAGCTTTACCGAGCTTGATCCTCAGATCGGGCAGTGGGACTTTGAAAATCAGCTGGGTGAACCGCTTGTGCATGGAGGTAAACTTTACCTCTTTGATTCAGCGGGACTGTACTGCTTTGATGGCTCAAGTGCCCGGGAAGTGCTCGCGCTTGATGGCATTATAGATATCGCTATCTTTGGTGAATCTCTTTTCATCCAAAAAGAAAGCGAGCTATTGCTTTATGATATGCTTAATTATCAGCAAGTTCAAAGTATTGCGTTGCCGGGTGAGTTCACGCTATATAGCCCTCTTATTGCTCACACAGGTGATGAGTATATTACCTTCTTGATCTCCGACAAAGGGGATATCTACAATTTTGATGGTGCTACACTGAAAAAGATATTTTCTAATTATAGCAACGCGCTGCCTACGCAAGTGGCTTTCTATCAGGATGACGCCCTTGAGCTCCAGCTCTTTTTCGCTGTGGACAACAAGGCTTATCTCATGAGAGAAAATGGTTTTATCAATAGCGGCTATCCGCTTCACTTGGGAAGCTATCATGCCGAAGACTTGAGCTATCCTAAGGCTATCAAGATCGGTGGCGAGGACATCCTGTATCTCAAGCTAAAAGATTCGGGGTATTTGGCGATCTCGGCTAATGGCAAAATATCACACAGATATAGTCTGAATCAGGCGGGCGGCGATGCAAATTGCGACTTCCTGCACTATGATACTACAAGCCAAAAGCTCTTTTGGTATTACAGCGTGTCTGATCCCCAAGGTTGCGGTGCTTATATTCATCAGATCAATAGCGCAAATGATCCCATTCTCTTTAGTGGTAAATTGCGCGCAAACGGTAACGCTGTCAGTTATATCAAAGCACCGGATGCTCCGCCTTCAAGCGATCCCCTAAGTTGTTTCGTGTATCCTAACCCGGTGAGAGCCAGCCATTTCAGAGCAAGAGTCACCGGCGCAAAACAGAAGTCTGAGATAAAAGTATTTGACATATCCGGCAAGCTTGTTTATTCGGAGAGTGGAGCTTTCGGTTCAAATTATGAGATAGAAATGGAATCCAAGTCTTTATCCGTAGGCGTTTATCTGCTTCAAATAAAGAGTGGTAAGTCTGTTAGGAATTATAAGTTTGCCGTGGAGAAATAAAATGAGATTGATATCAATAAAATCCCTGCTGTGGTTTCTGATCCTTCTTTTGGCTTTCGGTGGTCTTTTTGCCCAAAGCGCAGAAGAGATATTTTATGAAGAAGAAGAGGAAGATATCCTCGAGCAGGACTTCATCACCGTTCATTATGCTAAGAAAGATGCAAGGTTAGCCATGCTGTTATCTACCTTAGTGCCGGGATCAGGACAGTTTTATGCAGATAAAAAAGCCATAACAACCTATATATTCCCGGTTCTTGAAATCGGCTTCATTACCGGAATGTTGTATTTCAAGAAAGAAGGGGACAAGCGCACGCGAGCCTATGAGAAATATGCCAATCATGAAGAGATTCTCTATGATAATGGGCAAGGCTTTACAGTAAAAACCGTTCGCTATGATAGAGCCAGGCAGCACGAAGTTGAGGAGTATCTCAAAGATGTGAACTCTGCAGATATCTATAATGATAGCTATTTTAGGCTGGATCCCTTTGATTGTCAACACTTCTATGAGGATATCGGAAAGTATCCACACTATGTTTTCGGATGGGCGGATTGGTATTATACCTTTGCGGCAGATGAGAACGGAAACTTCGTTGAGCCGCTTTGGTCGCCTACACCGCAAGCAGATGATCCCATCTGGGCTTGGCGCGGAACTTATCCCTATGGATCCAACGTGAATGTGGTCAATCCCGTGCCTTTTAATTCACATGAAAATAGTCCCATGCGCAAAAAGTATATTGATATGAGATTCCGCTCCAAAGACAACTATTCGCGTGCGGAGCTGTTCCGCTTTGGCTTGGTTTTCAATCACCTCATTTCCGGTTTGGATGCTATCAGGGTGACATCAAAAAAGAACCGCTATTCTATCTCGGATAGCGGAGTCAAGTTCAACTATTATGCCATGATGCTGAATGAAAATATCACGCCAACCTTCAATTTAACTTGGAAATTTTAAATGAAAGTCTTTAAGAATACCTTGATGGTAATCGTCCTGCTCTTGCTCTTCACGCAAGGGGCTTGGGCGCAAAATAGGAAGGTGGCGATTGCTCTCAGTGCACTCTTGCCGGGCTCAGGTGAGATCCTTACGGGAAACACCGGCAGGGGAGCTATCCTGCTGACATCAGAGCTTGTAGCAAGCTATTCATACTTCAAAACAAAGAGGGATATCTCGCTACAAACGGATGAGTATAAAAAGCATGCAAACCTCTATGCAGGGGTGTCTTCCTCGCTCTCCGATACCCACTATCAATATCTTCAGGATTATTTCAGTAGTCAGGAGTATAACGATCTCCAAGAGATGAGCGCGAGAAACTATTATCTCATCTATCAATACGACCCGCAGGCTTATGACGAATATATAGAGGCTTATACTTTCAGTGATGAAGATAGCTGGGAGTGGCAAAGCCAGGAGCATTGGCGGGAGTATCGTGATATACGCCGCAAGCGTCAGCATACTAAGATCAACAACAATCTTGCACTGGGTATAATGCTGCTGAATCGTGGCATCAGCGTCATCGAGACTGCGTTGCTCAGCAGGAACCTCAATGTTCGTGCCAAGCCTTCGGGAAACGACGGTGTTGCGCTTCTGTATGAAGTGAGGTTTTAGCTCTATGAAAAGAATCGCTATCCTGCTTTCACTGCTTATTTGTCTGACTGCTTTGCCCGCTCAGAGAAAGGACTTTCTTATGTCTCTCGCGGTACCGGGCAGCTCACAGATTGCCCGTGGTAAAACCAAAGGCTATGTGATGCTCATCTCGGAAGCGGCGCTTTTGGGAAGCATGTATTACATGAAAAGCGAATCCGCGCTCAAAACCGAGGAGGCTTATCTCTATGCAATCAAGCATGCTAACATTCTTCCCGGAAAATATGATGAGGGTTTCTTCAAAAACATGGGTAAGTATATGGGGAGCGGGTTTGATGCCATGGAATACAATAACGAAGTAAGAAAGAAAGCCATGGCTCTTTATCCGGGTGATCCCCTTGCTCAACAAGAGTATATCGATCAAAACGCCTATGGCGAAGAAAACTATTGGAAGTGGGATTCCGCGGAGGATAAATCTCACTATAATAAGCTCAGAAACAAATCCTTGGATTATCGATCCATTGGAAATATGACGATGGGAGTAGTAATGCTGAATCATATCATTAGTGGTCTTGATGCGCTCATCAGCGGCAACAAAGAAAGAAAAACAGATTTAGATGTGACGCTTTTGCGTGGCACTCCTCTTATCAGATTGTCCTATGAGTTCTAAGATGAAGAAGGTATTACTTTGCGTTACCGGCGGGATAGCCGCATATAAAGCTATCGATCTGGCAAGCAAGTTGAAGAAGCAAGGCTTTGCCGTTAAAACAATTCTTACTCAAGATGCTATGCGCTTTGTGAGCCCGCTTAATTTTGAAGCCATTACTCAGAATAGCTGCCATCACTCGCTTTGGGATGATCAGGGTCCCATCCCGCATATTACTCTCTCAGATTGGGCTGATATCATGGTAGTGGCGCCTGCTACTGCAAATACCATCGCCAAGGCGGCGGGTGGCATAGCCGATAGCCTGCTCAGCTCCACACTTTTAGCTTTTAATAAGAGCGTACTCTGGGTTCCTGCGATGAATATGAAGATGTTTGATAACCCCGCAACAGTTGCCAATCTTGATACCCTTACTAAGAGGGGACACTTCGCTTTAGAGCCGGATTATGGCATGCTTGCCTGCGGCTATGAAGGAAAAGGCAAATACCCGCCCAATGAAGAGATAGTCTATGCAATCAGGCACTATCTTGAAAGGGGGAAGGATCTTGCGGGCAAGAAAGTATTGGTGACAGCCGGCGCAACGGTGGAAGATATCGATCCCATGCGCATGGTCTCAAATAAGTCTTCCGGTAAGATGGGCTTGGCTTTGGCGCGCGCTCTTCATCTGCGCGGTGCAGAGGTCTTTCTCATCCACGGTACGATGACGCAAACTAAGCCATATTATCTGAATAACGTGATAGAGGCAAAGAGCGTGCAAGAGATGTATGAAGCCACTATTCCTCTTGCAGAAGAGATGGATTGGGTTATCAAATGCGCTGCCGTGTCGGACTATAAACCGGCATGTGCGCAGAAAGAAAAGATCAAGAAGGGTGGTGCAATGACGCTTGAGCTATTGCCCACGAAAGATATCCTGGCAGAGCTGGGCGAGAAGAAGAAAGACAATCAGCTGCTCATCGGCTTTGCGGCTGAGACTCAGAACATGATAGACAATGCAAAAGGCAAGCTTAAATGCAAGAATTTAGACCTCATCGTTGCGAACTCGCTGGAAAACGCCGGCAAAGATGACAACAGCATAGTTCTCATCTCAAAAGATGAGCAAATTCAGGAACATAGCGGCAATAAGTTTGACTTAGCTAACCTTATAATCGATAGGATATTGAAGCTATGAGCAAGATAGTTATCACCGCCGCAAACTCTCAGATAGGAAGCTTCTTGGCAAAAGAGTATCTCAAAGAAGGCAAAGAGCTTGTCTTGCTCTATCATAATAATACGCAGAGGATTAAGGGGCTACAGGCCGAGAGATATCAAGTAGATCTCAGCGACTTAGCCGCAGTAAAAGCTGTCTTTGATAAGATAGAGGGTGAGATAGACGCCGTGATTCATTGTGCGGCAATCAGAAGCGAAGATGCCATGCCTTTAAGCGACACCGATGAAGCTGTTTTCGCGCGAGTTTTTAACGGGAACTTTTATCCTGTATATAACGTTCTGCGCGCTGTTTTGCCGAGGATGAAAAGCCGCGGCTTCGGCAGGATCGTTCTATTCGGCTCCGAAGTAAGTAAAGACGGGCTCATCAATGGCTCAGCCTACGCTGCCTCCAAAGCGGCTATTGCAAATCTTGCCAAAAGTGCATCCCGCGAGAACGCCAAACATAATGTATTGATCAACACTATCTCTCCGGGACCTGTATTCACCAATCTCGAAGAGGATTATGAAGGCGAGTATCTCATCTTCAGAAAGAAATACTTTGACGATCATCGCCTGAAATGCGCATCCGGTGAGCTCATTACGATGCAGGAGATCAAGCTTCTTGCTGATATCATGATGAGTAAAGAGCTCAGAAATATGTGCGGCGAGGAAATCTTTTTAACAGGAGGGAAATTGTGAAGAAATATATAGTAATATGTTTGATGCTCATCGCGCTTAGCCTTAGTGCGCAGGTGTTCATGGATGGAGAAAAGCTCACTTTCAACGTGAAGTATGGGATAATCAACGCCGCGGAAGCCACGCTTGAAGCAAGAACCTCGGTATATCAAGGCGTTCCCGTTTGGTATCTCTCGACGAATGCTAAGACTCACAAGTTTTTTGATAAGATATTCAAAGTTCGCGATAGAGTGGAATCCTGGTGGGATAAATCATCCCTGCTTCCTTATAAGTTTGCGAAGAATCTGCAGGAGGGGAGATATCGCCAGCATCGCGTCCATATCTATGATCACCCTCGTGGCAAGACCACCTATCAGCGCTGGTCTTATAAAGAGAATATGTTCAACAATCTCGAGATGGACATGCCGCGTGATTCTCAGGATATCTTGAGCGCCTTCTACTATGTTAGAAATCAAGACCTCGAAGTTGGCGAGAACGTATTTGTGAATATCACTGCTGATGGCAGAAATATGCCCACAAAGGTTTTGGTTCATCGCAAGGAAGTTGTTTCCACCATCTTTGGCGAAGTTGAATGCTTGGTAATAGAACCCAAGCTTGCAGGTGAAGCAATCTTTAAGCAAACCGGCAACATATATATATGGCTGACCAACGACGAATATAAGATTCCCGTAAAGCTGGAAAGCAAGATCAGCTTCGGCTCTTTCACCGCCTCTCTTGTGAGTGCGCAGCATGTCCCCTTGAAGCTGAAATGAGCATAAATCTCCTTGAAACCAAAGCTTATGATTATCCGCTGCCCGCGGAGATGATCGCGCAATATCCTACTGATAAGCGCGAGCAATCACGCTTGATGCACCTAAACTGCAAAGATAAAGCGATCACACATAAATCTTTTGAGGATATAAAAGACATCCTGAAAGAGGACGACCTGCTCGTTTTGAACAACAGCAAGGTGATTCCCGCTCGCCTTTTCGGCAAGAAGGCAAACGATACCAAGATAGAGGTATTCCTGCTTAATCCCGCCGATGAGCCCGATCATTGGCATTGTTTATTGTATCCCGCCAAGAGGATAAAAGAGGAGCAATGGCTCTATTTCTCCGATGGGCTGAAAGGGTGGATAAACCCCACAAGAGTGGACGGCACGTGGAAAATTCGCATGGAATATAACTCAGACTTTTGGCAGGTTTTAGACGAGGTGGGGCATATGCCGCTTCCTCCATACATAAAAAGAGCCGATGAAACAGGTGATAAAAGTCGCTACCAGACCGTTTATGCCAAGCACAATGGCTCCGTTGCCGCTCCCACCGCCGGGCTCCACTTTACAGATAGTCTCATAGAAGAAATCAAAGACAAAGGCACAGAGATAGAGGAATTGACCCTGCACGTAGGACTGGGAACCTTTCGTCCCGTAAAGACAGATAATATCACTGATCACCACATGCACAGCGAATTGGTAGAGATCACGCCGCAAGCCGCGGAAAACATAAATAAAGCGAGAACGCAAGGCAGAAGGATTGTAGCCGTAGGCAGCACATCCGTAAGAAGCCTTGAAGCATTTTATAACGAAGAGGGGATAGTTCCCGGACTTTCCCAAACCGATATCTTCATCTATCCCGGCTATGAATTTAAGGCCGTAGATGCGATGATCACAAACTTTCACTTGCCGCAATCGACCCTAATGATGATGGTGTCTGCATTCGGCGGCTATGAATATATTAAGGAGGCATATAGCATTGCCATTGATAGAGGCTATAGGTTTTTCAGCTACGGCGATGCTATGTTTATCGAAAAATGAAGCATAGAAAGTTTTTTTATTATGACAAACTTGATAGCACGATGCATGAATATCTGCGTCTGAAAGAAGACTATGACGGATTAATTTCCGTAAGAGCAGGAACCCAGAACGACGGTAAGGGCAGGGATGACCGTTTATGGCTATCACCGCCCGGAGGATTGTGGTTTACTTTTGATCTCAAAAGCACAACACTCAATCCTTCCCTTGCACTGTTTATCGGCTATTGTGTCCACCGCGAATTGATCAATCTCTTCGCACCCTTGGAAGATAAACTCAGTATCAAATGGCCAAACGATATCATCTATGACGGCAAGAAAATAGGCGGTATTCTCTCTAAGAGCCGGATAGGACACTACATTGTAGGAATTGGTTTGAACACCAATAACGAGATTGACGACCGTTTAGGTAAATTTGGAGCAATTGACCTAAAAAGCATATTAGGTTTTGAACTTTCCAACGAAAAGCTTTGCAGGAATCTCATTGGCGCGGTGGATAGATATGAGAAATTACTTTCTCATCCCATCAGTTATATCACATATTGCAATGAAAACCTTTTCGGTAAAAACCATATCGCTCGAATTGACGTTAGTGGAGATACTTACGATGCTGAGATTCTTGGCCTTGATCTAAATGGCGCTCTCATTGTGCGCAAAGAAAAAGGAGAAACCGTTAATATTCACAGCGGTTCAATTCTTGAAATTAAAGCTTTTTCTTGACAGATTGTCGAAAAGAAAAAGATTGTGAATGATGAAGTATAATATATAGACCCTGGAGGATCTAATGAAAAGATTGTTGCTCATCGCCATGATCGCTATGCTGCTGATTTCAGCATGCACGGTGAATACAGGTGTGCCGCAAGCAAGAGAACAACAGGAAGAATATACCGGTCTTACGACCAAGGTTGCCATTCTTCCTCTTAAAACTATGGATGGTAGATGCAAGAACATCCGCAAAATCCTTTTTGTAAGAGATTTTTATTACGTATTTTCTGAATATCCCCAATATGAACTATTGGATCTTAATGAAGTAGCAAGAGAATACCGTGAAACCGGCTTCCTCGATGTTGACGATCTCAATATTGATGAAATGGAAGAAATTGCTGATGCAACCGATGCAAATGTCCTCATTCTCGGGAACATCTCTTCTCTCCGTGCCGACTTATTTTCCATCTCGGTGAGGTTTTTCAGCGCACGCACTCAAGAATTGCGTCAGATCAACTTCAATGTTGATAACCACAAAGAAGCTAGATGGGACGTCCTGCGTAAGAGGCTCATTGCCGAACTTGATACATTTATCTCTCAAGAAGTTGATAAGATCTATAACGTTGCTACAAACTTTTATGCAGCCGGCAACTATGTTGAAGCTGAACGCCAGCTCAAGGTTGCCATTGGTCTTGATCCCGATAAAGCTGATGCCTATTACTATTTAGGCGCCACCTATCTCAAGACCGGTGCACATCAGCTCGCTGAAGAAAACTTTAGGAATGCTTTAGAGATAAACCCCAAGCATGGGCAATCTTTGATCATGCTCAACGAGCTCTATGAAACTACAGATCAAGTAGCAAAGCGTCTTGAAGTGATGGAAATGATTGCAACAAACAACGATGATGCAGAGCTTTGGTTCGTGATCGGAAATATCTATGCCGAGCAGAGACAATTCACCGATGCAGAATCCGCTTTTGACTCATCTCTGAGCATATCTCCCGAAGATATCAGAGTGATCACCAGAAAAGGCCTCATGCTCTATGAATTGGAGCGCTTTGGAGATGCTATCGAATATCTCGAAACGGCTTATGACGCTTATCCCGAAAATGAGATCATATCTCGTCGTTTGGCTGCCGCATATCAGCGCAGTGGACGCATGGATCAGGCGATAAACCGTTATGAAGGGCTCATCAGAAGCAATCCTAATAACACTCAGGCTTATCTGAACCTGGTGGGACTCTATCGCAACCAAGCCAGCGAAGCCGAAGATACTGAGCTCAGAAACGAATATCTCGGCAAGGCTATCAATACAATGAACAATCTCATTACGATAGCACCCGATAACCCTATGGCTTACTTGAACCTTGCCAGTATCTACATCCTGCAAGAAGTAAACGACAAAGCTGAGCTGAACGCTAATAAAGTAATCAGTTATGATCCTACGATCTATCAGGCTTATGTGATTCTTGCTACGATTAGTCAGATGAGAGGCACGAACGAATACAACCGCTTTGTTGATCTCGAAAAACGTGCTGAAGCCGCTGTGGGACGTCAGGCTACAACCCTTGCAAGAGAGCGCGACGGCGCAAGAACTTCTGCAAATAACCATTTCAGAAGAGCTGCCGAACAGCTTTACAAAGCAGGCTCAGTTGCCGCCGATCCCGACACACAGGCTGATATCAATAATAGACTTAGTACTGTAAACAATCTAATCAACCAAACCAAAGGCTTTTAGACCTCCGAATATAAGAAAGAGCTGCATTCGTGCAGCTCTTTTTTTATACCTATAAAAATAACACTTAATCTAAGACAGGGTATTCTCTTTCTCTTTTTCCAAGAGGAAAGCTCTGTATTGCTCTTCCGCTATGGGTATATCATCTTTACTGTTCACATGGATGGGATCTGAATAATAGACCTTTGCTTTCGCGAAAGGCATTGGGAAGCGAAATCTATCCCAAGAGGAAAAGACCCACTCATACTTTGCATCCACATGCACGGCAACAATGGGTATCTTTGCTAAGAGCGCAAGGGTGAACATGCCCGGATGCACTGTTCCCACGGGTCCTCGCGGCCCATCCGGAGTAATTGCTATGGAATATTCTTTAGCTGCGCGAACCAGCCCTTTAAGCGCCTGAGAGCCCCTTCTGCTGCTCGATCCTCGTACTATGTGATAACCCAATCTGCCCACCGGCGCCGAGATGAGATCACCATCTTTTGAAGCCGATACTATCACGGCTATCGGATCTCCGGCTCTCAGGAGCGTGCAATACATAAGGTTTCTATGCCAGAAAGCATATATCACCGGCTCTTTCTCAGGCTGATTGAAAACCTCGAACCTCAGCGTCTTTTTGAGCAGCTTAAGCAAGCCCGCCGCTAAAAAGGAATAGGAAGAGAACCACCACTTATCTTTCATAGGTCTCAAGCAGATGCTCTATTATCTTGGGTATTTCCACACTGGGACGTCTTGAGCTCAACACAGCTCGTATATTCTGCAGTTTACCCAACACGTTTTCCCTGTTTTCCCCGCCGGGCAAAAGCTTATTTATCTCTTTATTTATGTTCGCAGCATTCACATCTCTTTGGATGAGTTCCGGCAAGACAGAGTCGTTCAAAATGATATTCGGCAAGCCAATATGCGATACGCGTATGAAGTGCTTCCCGATGAGATATGAAATGGGATTTGCTTTATAACAAATTACCGCGGGAGTGCCCACATAGGCTGATTCCAGCGTGACCGTGCCCGAGGTGCAGACCAAGACTTCGCATCCCCTCATCATGTCATAAGCATATCCGTCAATGATATGAAGGTGGGGGAGCTTCGCCTTCTCTATTAGCCTCATAAAGCTGAGATGCTTCACGCTATGGCTCTTTGAGATGAGTATCTCATATTCATCTTTATCCCATTTCTTGGCTGCCTCCAGAAAGACGGGCAACATCTTTTGAATCTCTTTATTACGGCTTCCCGGCAAAAAGCCCAACCATTTCTTATCGGGATCAAGCCCAAAGAAGCGCGCAAAATGAGACCTATCGCCCATGAAAGTGATTTCTTCTACTATTGGATGTCCGACAAAACTACAGGTAACATTATGGATATTAAGAAGCTCTTCCTCAAAAGGCAGGATGCAGGCAACATGCTTTGTGCTCATTTTCAGTTTATGCACGCGCTCATGCTTCCACGCCCAAAATTGCGGACATATATAATATAGCACGGGGATGCGATGCTCATCCGCAATATGCGCAACCCTCAGATTCAGCCCGGGATAGTCAGCCAAGATGGCGATATCGGGCTTTTCTTTTTTAAAGAAGCGTCTTATCCTGCGCTCCACCTTAAGGAAGAAGGGGAGATGCGCCAGAACCTCCACAAAGCCCATCACGGCAAATCGCTCGAAAGGGAAGAGCGGCTTTAAGCCCTGCGCCTGCATTTTAGGTCCGCCAATACCGTGATGCTCAAAGCGCAAGCCATCCTTATTGAGTTCTTTCATGATCAGCTCGCAGTGGAGATCTCCGCTGCTTTCACCTGCCAACCAAAAGATTTTGACCTTTTTCATTATCCTACAAATGTCATGTGCCCCATGAGGCTCAATAAGGTGACGATCACACCGGCTATTATTACGCCAATAGTGATGCTGATTATGGCTTTCCAAAAGCTGAAATTGAGAAACTTTGCCGCCAATGCACCCGTCCATCCGCCCGTTCCCGGAAGAGGTATTCCCACGAACAAACTGAGTCCGGCAAGCTTATACTTCTCTATATCTTTCCCCTTAGTTATCGCTTTGTTCGTAAAGAAATCAACCACTCTTTTGCCAAGCGCAAACTTGCTGAGCAGACTAAAGACAAGATCTATGAACAACAGTATAAAGGGAATGGGGATCATATTTCCTATCGCAGACAAAACAAAAGCCTCTTGCCAGCTCATCTTGAAAAATAGTATCGCCACGGGGATGGAGCCCCTAAGCTCTATTATCGGCAGCATTGAGATGATCAAGATAATCATGCGCGCACTTATCCCCTTGGCTTGAAGCCAGCTAACGGTCTGCGATGCAATCGACGCATCCAAACGGCTCACTGCAAGCAAGATGACAAGCAGCACGACAGTATTTCTTGTGAATAACTTATTCAAAATATCTCCAAGGTTAAATTATAATGCGATGAAACCCAACTCAGCTTTTTTTGTCAAATGAAATAGTTATCAGCCCCTCATCACAGCCACTATTTCCGCCCAAGAAACCTCGATATATCCCAAAATTATGCACTCGCATGATTTTGTGCTTGACGAAATATGACAGCAAGCCTGTCTTGCAATAAGAGACAATAATATAATAATTCTTATTTACAAATAGGAGAAACCATGAGAAAGATAGTTCTTTTGTTGAGCATGACAGTATTGATGTTCAACCTATTTGCCTACACAATTGAAAGAGGTTCTTTCGAGAATTTCCTCATTCGCGACGAACCTAGCTGCGCTTATTCAAACTGGGTTTCGCATATAGCGGAAGGCATTGCCCGCCCGGGATACAATGGATATGCGCCCCACGATCGCCAGACCACCGGCTTTGGTGATTTCAAGATTCCCACCACCGCCCAACTAAATACTTGGGGAACAGTGATAGACTACTTTCTCGAAGGAGAATTGGATCTGGCACAAGCCACCATCGATGATGCCGGCTTCCCTTATGAAGTAGTGCTTTTCCGCAATACAGACACAGGCGGTTCATACAGAGTATTGCGCGAGCATGTGGACATGAGCTATTATGACGACAACGGCACGCCGGATGATCCTTATGACGACGAGATCGGAGCCTTTGACTGGGGCTGGGGACTGTATGTATATAACCCCGATAGCGAAAAGCCGATAATCGTCACAGCTCCGCACCCAAATGACGACTATATTACGCCCATCATCGGCTACGACGCATTTGTAGCCACAGACGCCAGCTATTTCCTGGTTTCGGGAGCAGGCAGAGAAGTGAAGTGGAGCGGTGTCCCGCCTTACACAAATGCTAAATCTCAATCCGACCCCACTCGTAACTCCAATCACCCATTCAACGTGGCATACAAGAAATTTGCCGATAAGATACGCGATGACTATGACACCAGAGAGTTCTCCCTGCAAGTTCACGCCTATGACTACGATCTGCACGTAGGCTATGCAGCTAATCAGATCTCCTCAGGGAACGGCAAACTTTGCCCCACACTTCCCATCCGCGATCTCAGCAGCAATAAGAACGACATGATACATCAAGGCGACCACCTGATGATACCTGCAAACACCATAGGCACCCACGAAGATGTGTATCTGAACGACTACTATTCCGTTTATTACAATATTCATGACTTTACTTACACAGACGGAGATGTTTCCTATCCCGTAAACAACAGGATTGACCTTCCCGGCTATCAGCAAAGCGTGCAGACTACTTACACATTGCAGGGCTTCAACGATTACGACGTCTTTTCTCCTTTCTTCCATATAGAAATGGACGAACTTCCATATTGCTATACGCAAGACGAACTCAACTATCATTGGTTTCATGGCTGGGATGAAAACACAGGCAAGTGGGACATGTCAAATCGCTATGAGCGCCCGCGTCAATTTTATAGCAGATGGATATCCGATCTCAGCGCGGTCTTGGACGATATGTTCGAGATGGATGACGGTCTTGAACCTCCCACGCCGGAAAACCTCATCGTTGCAAATACTTACATGTATTCTGTAAACCTTGCTTGGGATGAGAGCGATTCCTACGACTTTGATAGCTATGAAATATGGTATTCCACCTCATCTTTCGACGAAGACAGCGATGAGGAAGATTACGTAATCATCGATAGAGAGATATATCGCGAATTAGCAGCACAAGCTTGCACTTCCATCAAGGTGACAGGACTTGCGCGTGATACATCCTACCATTTCAGGATACGCGCGCGCGACAAGAACGATAACTATAGCGAGCTTTCCAACGAAGTGGTGAGCATGCCCGTTCCCGTTAACGTCCAGTCTTTCACGGCTCACGGACTCACCAATTCCGTATATGTCCAATGGGGAGTGCAAAATCTTACCGGATTCCCCGGCTTTGGTCTCTTAAGAAAGTCCGGTGATGGCGACTATGAACTCATCAGCAGCTATGAGACCGATCCTTCCATGGCAAGCGGCAACTACACCTATGATTACTGGGATGTTGATCTGGAAAACGACAGCGAATACACCTACATGCTTGCAATGTATTCTGCCGATGAAGATCAATTCCTCCATCATGAACCCCAGGCAGCCATTCCCACCACCATACACACTTTGGAAATATCTTGCCCAAACTATGGTCTTACCGACTTCGCTGAATTCGGACAAAACCCTTTTGCTACCGATGGTAGAGACAGTTATTATGATGAAACCAAAAGCAACCCGACCGGCAACTATGTTTGGATAGCCTTTTGGGAAGCGAATTGGGGTAACTATGGCACCAGCCTCCAAAGAGAGGTTATGGGCGCATATGACGTAAATGAAGAGCTCAAATCCTGGGTGGTCAGAGCTCGCACAACCAGGACTAACAACCCCATTTTCATCGGCGTTCCCACCGCTTTAAGAGGTGAAAAGATCTATCTTTATGACAATTCAAGCGGCAACTGGCACAACATCGCTGAGTCGCCCTACCAATATAGCACCAGCAGCAGCAACGCAATAACCATGACCCTCTATTGGGGCAATTTGCAGCCCAAGGTCAATTTTGCAAGTTTGGACAATCAGATAGTTCAAGGCGGAGATAACTTCGTCATTCCCTGGCAAATTGATCGTAAGTTCCTCATGGAAAGCATGGAGCTTTATGTCAAAAACGATACCGACTCTCTCTTGATCGCAAGCGGCTTGACGGCTGATAGCATCTATGAAGAGTTCCTCGTTCCCGCGGATCTCGATATGCCCAATGCAAAGATGTACATGAAAGCCTTGTCCACCGATGGTCAAGTCAATACCTTTGTGTCGAACTTCACCGTCGCCTTCGTTCCCCAAACTTCCACCTTCGTTAAAGAACCCGGCTGGACGAGCATCTCAAATCCCTTCATGACAATGGACTGGGATGTTCAGAGCGTCTTCGGAGACGGCGCGCAAGCCTTTATCTGGGACGAAGAATGGGAAGAGATCAACGAGATTTCTTATAATCAGGGATACATGGTGAATGTGATGGATGATGTGTCTATGAGCACAGAAAACGTGATTCAAAAGACCATGACCAGCGCCTATCTTGCGCCCGGCTGGAACCTCTTGGCAAATCCCCATCTTTGTGAATATGAACTGCCAAATATCCATTTCAAGATCAACGGTGTCACCTATAAGTTTGGCGAAATGGTGGCGCAAGAGCTTGTCTCGCCTGCCGTTTTTGTATATCGCGATGGCGCGCTCACCAGAACCCAGAAGATTCTCCCTTATGAATCTTTCTTCATTAAGAATGTGGCGAATATAGATAACGAGATCATCGTAAGATTTTATCCTTACTTTGAATCTCTGCCCGTTGTTACGCCTGCTCCCGAGTGGGAAGTCAAGGTGTATGCCAATGACGATAGCTTTACATTTGGCGCCTCGAACTGGGCGAGTGAGGGATATGACTTCCGCTACGATCTACCCAAAGCGCCCGATCATGAAGCATTCCCAAATGCGAGAGTGTATATAGACAAATCTGATAACGATGCTTTCCCGGAACCTGAGCTTTATAGCGAATATCGCGCAAATACGCTCTTCAACGGGGAAGATATGCAGATGGATTTCCCCTTCAAGCTTGTTGCAAAAGAGGCGGGAGAAGTCGTATTTACCTTTGATAAGTTCAATATTCCGGATGAATGGACGGCGCAGATGTACATCTTGGGCAATATCGTTACAGCTCGCGATGGAGTGCCTTTCACGCTGAATGTCATTGAGCCGGGTGAATATGAAGCCTTGTTCTCGGTATATAACCACTTCGTCAGTAATGAGGACCTCGTGGCAAAGCCGGAGATTACCCTCAGCGCATATCCGAACCCCTTCAACCCCAATGTGAATCTCGCTATAAACCTGCCTGAGGCACAGGATTGCACGGTGAACATCTATAACCTCAGAGGTCAAAGAGTGAATACCCTGCACAAGGGAATCCTCGGCGCAGGTCCACAAAAACTCACTTGGGATGGTAAGGATAGAAATGGACGCGGTGTTGCAAGCGGAATGTACTTTGTCCGAGTGAAGACGCCTATTCATAGTAGAAGCATCAAGATAATGTTAATGAAATAAGAAACACCAAAAACAATAAATTACGGGCTGTCCTGAGTGGCAGCCCTTTTCATTTTGTGGCTTAATGCAAAGAGAAAATGCGAGTCTTGCCGCCTGATTTGTTGGTGCGTAAACGCCCTCGTTTACGCATGCGCCACCGGCGCATTCCTCTCTTGGTCGGGTAATGTCCTCGTTGCCAAAAAGGCTTAGGTTTGGGAACGCCCTTGCCGCCACAAGCATTGCCCACACTATGGGGCGGGAACGTCCTTGTTGCCGTATGCGCCAAGGGCGCATATCTTTTGTTTGCCCAGAATGCTTTCTGCGCCGATGGACTGAAAGAAGTCCTGACACCTCACCAGCGGGAAGTCAACATGAGACCAAGGGCGTTGCCGGCAACGGCAAGGTCTGAAGTAAGGAGC
>DUNQ01000002.1 GCA_012839325.1 Candidatus Cloacimonadota bacterium | reverse complement strand
TTGATACGGGTTCGGGCTTTTCTTCTACTCCATCGCGCACGGGAAGCATCACGGTGAAAAGTGCGCCTTTACCGGGTGCGCTGTCCGCGTGGATGTGCCCGCCATATTGCGTAACAATGCCATAGACTGTGGAAAGCCCCAAGCCGGAGCTATATCCCCGTTCTTTTGTGGAAAAGAAGGGATCAAATATGTTGTTGATGGTTTCTTGATCCATGCCGCTGCCCGTATCTTCCACAGTTAATACCACATAGTTGCTCTCTGTCATCATGGCGTGTTGGGCGAGCATATTCTTCGTCATTTCATGAGAGAAAGTTTTGATGGTGATCTCGCCGCCCATGGGCATGGCTTCGCGGGCATTGATCACGAGATTCATCGCAATTTGCTCTATCTGTCCTTGATCTGCAACTATATTGGGGATGCCCTCTTGAAGATCAAAAGTGCATTTCACGTCTTCACCTATGAGGCGATTGAGCAGCTTTTGGATGCCGAGAAGGGTGTCGTTGATGTTCATGAGTTTGGGCGTGGACTCCTGTCTGCTGCTGAAGGTGAGCAGCTGTCTGGTGAGCAATGAAGCCCTGTTCGCCGCCTCTACGATCTCGCCGGCATCGGTCTTGAATGTGTCGTTCTCTTGCACTTTTGCCATGATCTCTTCCGCATAGCCGAGGATCACGGTGAGAACGTTATTAAAATCGTGTGCAATGCCGCCTGCGAGCTGTCCGATGGCTTCGAGTTTCTGGGCTTGGATCAGCTGTTCTTTGAGGCTTTCCTCTCTCATTTCGAGGAGCTTTTGTTCGGTGAAATCTTGCAAGATGCCTATTACAACGTTGTTTTCCCTGTCGATCTCGGCAGCGGCTCTGCAAAAGATCTCATTACCATCTTCTTCTTTTAGCCAAAATTCGGATTCAAAGGGCGTGTTGTCTTCTACCATTTTTTGAAAGAGCCGCATATTCCGCTTTTCATCCTCAGGATTCACATAGGTAAACTTATACTCACCAATGTCATAGATGCGGTCTTTTGAATTTTGCCCTTCGATATTGTAAATACGTTGAGTCAAGCGCAGTTTTCGGGTTTCAAGATCAAACTCCCATCCGCTCAGCTTAGCAAGCTCTTGCGTGGCTCTGAGCAGTAATTGACTGCGTTTCAGCGAGTCCAAGGCTATCTCGTTTTCCTTTACCTTTACTTCGAGTTCGTGTGCTTTTTGTTCCAGCTTGCGCACCAAGCGGCGGTTGAAGAGGCTCAGCATGTTTTCCTCTTTTTTGGCATCACTGAAATCCGGGATGGCGGCTTCCTTTCCTTTCACGCCGAGCTCAAGGATGCGTCTTAGAAGGAAGGCGTGATTGCAGGGTTTGGTGATATATTCATCTACGCCTAATTCCAGTGCCAGCTTGGCATCCTGATTGCTGGTGTAGGTTCCCGTGAGCACAATGATGGGGATCTTTTGATAGCGCGGGTCTGTGATGATCTTGCGGCACAGGGTAAAGCCGTCCATCTCAGGCATCATGACGTCTGTGACGATGACATCAAAATCGTACTCTTTCATGATTTCGAGGGCTTGCACTCCGTTTTCGGCAGTGAAAAGCTCGATATCTCTTCCAATTATAAGGTTCTCCATAAAGAAGAAGTTCTCTGTCATGTCGTCAACATATAGTAGTCTCATCTTATTATCCTCTTGTTTTAAAGCTTGTTA
>DUNQ01000025.1 GCA_012839325.1 Candidatus Cloacimonadota bacterium | reverse complement strand
TGCAGTGATCCGCTCCACTGCTCAATCGCTTTTGGACTATGTTCCTTATGGCGCCACAACCGTCGGCTTCGGCGGCACTTATGCCACTCAGGAAAACTTCCGCATCATGCGCAAGGCATTGGACGAAGTGGGCGAAGAGCTGGGGCGCTATATCAGCCTCACCAACTATGCCTCAGGGCTTTGCATGCCGGAAATCGCTGCCATGGGCGCCATCGAGCGGCTTGATCTCATGCTAAACGACGCCATGTATGGCATCCTCTTCCGCGATATCAACCCCAAGCGCACGCTTTTAGACCAATATTTCGCGCGCATGATCAATGGTTTTGCCGGAATCGAGATCCAAACCGGCGAGGATAACTATCTCACCACCTCGGACGCCGTGGAAAAGGCTTATACCGTTACGGCATCCCAGCTTCTGAACGAAAGCTTTGCCCTCTTAAGCGGAGTGAAGCCGAATAAGATGGGATTGGGGCACGCTTACGAGATTGATCCCGAGATGGAGGATAGCTTCAGCTATGAGCTTGCACATGCACTGCTTACGCGCACGCTCTTCCCGGATGCACCGGTGAAATATATGCCGCCTACGAAGTTTGCCAGCGGAAACATCTTCAAGACCCACCTCATGGGCGCCATGTTCAACTTTGTGGGGCAGCTCACAAATCAGGGCGTGCAGCTCTTGGGAATGATGACGGAAGCCATACATACTCCGCATCTTGTGGATCGTTCATTGGCAATTGAAAACGCCGAATATATCTTCAGAGCGGTGAAAAATCTGGGCGATAACCTGGAACTTAAACCCGATAGCTTCATCAATAAGCGCGCAAATAGCGTGCTCAGCGAAGCGACCGTTTTCCTCGAAAAGGTGGCGGAAGAAGGAATGTTTACCGCTATGGCAAACGGCGAATTTGCCGATATTCACCGCCCGGAAAATGGCGGGAAAGGCCTTGAAGGAGTGTTCCAACGCGATGAAAACTATTATAATCCATTCATGGATAAGATGAAAGAGGAGCTGGGAATATGAAAAACATAGTAAAACCTTATGGCGATACACTTAACGACGGCAAAGTTCAGCTTTCCTTTGCCCTGCCTGCGTCGAATGATGCTCGCGGCAAAGAGGCTGCACGCATACTCATCCTCTCCATGGGCTTTGATGATGCGGAAATCACCTGCATGAGAGACTTGGGCGAAGGTTTCACGCATTTTATAGCCTATGGCGCGACTTCCGCCTCTGTGGATCTCTCCAAAATCAAGGTCAAAATAGTGGAAACTCCCGTGATGGATATGGCTGAAACAGATCAATTTATAGAAGAAAATATAGGCAGAAAACTCACCGTGGTGGGCGCTTGTATAGAAAGTGATGCGCACACCGTGGGGATCGATGCGATCATGAATATGAAAGGCTATGGCGGCAGGTTCGGGCTGGAGCGCTATCAACAGCTCAATACCGTGAATATGGGTGCGCAAGTGCCTTCCGAAGAGCTTTTGGCGAAGGCGCGTGAGTTAAATGCAGACGCTATTTTGGTCTCGCAAGTGGTTACGCAAAAGAACATACATGTGCAAAACCTTACCCGTCTGATTGAACTCGCTGAGGCTGAAGGCTTGCGCGATAAGATGCTCTTCATCTGTGGCGGGCCGAGGCTTTCTCATGAATTGGCTATCGAGTTGGGCTATGATGCGGGATTCGGCACGGGAACTTATGCCACCGATGTCGCCTCCTTCATCGCCATCACCATCGCAAATAAGAAGTAATTGATGCTAAATCTCATACTCGTTGTCATCGCGCTGGGGCTCATCATCACCATACACGAGCTGGGGCACTATCTCGTTGCTCGCTTTTTTGGGGTGGAGATAGAGGCTTTTTCTGTAGGTTTCGGTAAGCCTATCGCAGAATTTGAGAGAGGCGGGACGAAATATCGTATCTCTTGGATTCCCTTGGGCGGTTATGTGAAGATGAAAGGCGAGAACCCGGATGAAGAGATAGACGAGGGGCAGGATGACGGCAGTTTCCGCGCAAAAAGCTGGTGGAAGCGTGCGCTCATCATCTTTGCAGGGCCTTTTGCCAATCTACTCTTGGGTATTTTGCTCTTTATCTTTGCGCTGCTTTTGCCGCAAAAGATGGAGGACGTGCCGGCAATCGTGCACAGCGCGAAAGGGCTTTGGGAGGAGCATTTCAGCCCCGGAGATCTCATCACAGACGTGGACGGCGAGGAAGTTCTTGGATTCAGCGACTTCCTTGTAAAGCTGACAGGCGATGAACCCAATGAAATCCGCTATGAAAGAGAGGGCGAGACCTTTAGTCTCATGGTGGAAAAAGCTCAGCGTGATTCGCTTATGTCAGCGCTTAAACCTGCGGTGAATACTGTCGTGGGTGAAGTCTTCAGCGGCATGCCTGCCTGGCGCGCGGGGGTCAAAGAAGGCGATGAGATAGTTGCGGTGGATAGCGTCCAAGTCTCAGATTGGTATGAGATGCGCTCGCTGATCATGGGTTCGCCCCATAGCAAAGTGGAGCTGCTCATCCGCCGTGGAGACGAGGAGTTTATCCGCAATATAGATCTCGAGGAAAACATCTCCATGCAAGATCAAAGAATGATTGGCATCAGCTATTATATGCCCATCAAGTCCACTCACAAACTGAGCTTGGGAGAGGCGCTGATCTATGGTCCCGCCTCTGCGCTCAACTTTGTGGCGATGAACTATCAGGGGATATTCATGCTGATTAAAAAGCCGGAACAGCTCAAGAGCAGCGTGGGTGGTCCCGTGATGATTGCCTCGATGAGCACTCAGATGGCGTCGCGCGGGCTCAGTTCGCTGATACTCTTCCTGGGTTCCATCAGCCTCATCCTCATGGTGATGAATCTCTTGCCCATTCCCATCCTCGATGGTGGGCACATTCTCTTTGCCGTGCTTGAAGGCATTTTCAGGCGCCCTGTTCCGCTCAAGGTTCAGGAAGTCCTGCAGATGTTAGGCTTTGCGCTGCTCATCATGCTCATGGTTTTTGCCTTCTATTCTGATATTTCTAAACTACTTTATCGCTTTATCTATACGAGGTGACATGGCTTTCAAATTTGAATTAACTGCAAAAAGTGCGAAGGCGCGTGCCGGCAAGATCAGCACAAAACATGGTGAGATTCTCACTCCCGTATTCATGCCCGTGGGAACTTTGGGAACGGTGAAAGCCATGAGTCCGCATGAGCTGAAAGACATAGGCGCGCAGATCATCTTGGGCAATACTTATCACCTCTATATGCGTCCGGGGCATGAGCTTATCCGCGATGCGGGCGGCTTGCATAAGTTCGTCAGTTGGGATAGACCCATGCTCACTGATAGCGGCGGATTTCAGGTGATGAGCCTGGCGGCGCTGCGCAAGATTACCAAAGACGGCGTGAAGTTCCGCTCTCATATCGATGGTTCAAAGCACTATTTCACTCCCGAAAGCGTGATGGAGATACAGACAGCCTTGGGTGCGGATATCATCATGAGTTTTGATGAATGTCCGCCTTATCCGGCAACGCGGGAATATGTAGAGAAGTCTTTATACACCACCTTAGACTGGGCAGAGCGCGGGCTCAAAGCTTTTAATAATCACGAGAATCAAGCACTCTTCGGCATAGTTCAAGGCGGCATCTATGAAGATCTGCGAGAGAAATCTGCACTGGCGCTGATGGATCTTGACTTTCCCGGATACTCCATTGGCGGGCTTGCCGTGGGCGAGGAGAAGGTAGATATGTTCCGCATCACCGAGTTCTTGAATGATGTCTTACCTGCCGAAAAGCCGCGCTATCTCATGGGTGTGGGGACTCCCTCAGACCTGCTCAATAACGTGGCGCGAGGCGTGGATATGTTCGATTGCGTGATGCCTACCCGCAATGCGCGCAAAGGCTCTATCTTCACGCGCAATGGCAAGATGATCATCAAAGCGGCGCGTTTTAAAGACGACTTTTCGCCCATCGACCCGGAGTGCACTTGCTACGCTTGTCAGAACTTCAGTCGCGCCTATATCCGTCATCTTATCCACATGAAAGAGATTCTCGGCATGAGGCTTGCTACTATACATTCGCTGCATTTCTATCAGGAACTCATGGCGATGATGAGACAAGCCATTCTCGAAGATCGCTTTGATGATTTCTATCATGAAATGCTGCCCAAGCTGGATCAACTCATTTGATGGACGATAGGAGGAAGAAGATGCTTAGAAATGTGTTTGCCTTTAGCCTAATCGTGGCGCTGGCTTGCTCTGTCTTTCTTATGGCTCGTCCGCCGCAAGAACACACTCTCAATACTCCGCTTTTAGATGAAGCATCGGGGCTGGCAAGAGGGCTGAAGAACCCGCATCTGCTTTACTCTCACAACGATTCAGGCGGCAAGAACAGCGTTTATGCCATTGATAGTAAAGGCAACCTCATCGCGGAGATACACCTGCCCACAGTCAAGAATCGGGATTGGGAAGAGATGGCTACCTGCATAGATCCCATCAGCAAAAAGCCGATGATATATGTAGGCGACATAGGGGATAACAAGGCGAAATACAAGAACTATCGCATCCACATCTTTGAAGAGCCGCTGATAGAGGATAGCCTCGTGGTGGTGCAGGATGTGCGCACTATTAAATACGTCTATGATGACGGCGCGCGCGATGCGGAAGCCTTCTTTGTGCATCCCACCTCCGGCGATATCTACATCATCAGCAAAAGAGAGGAGCAAGTGGGCATATACCACCTGCCTTATCCGCAAGAAAGCGGCGAAACTCTCACCGCCAAGAAGCTGGGAGTGATGCAGATGAGCTGGGTCACCGCTGCCGATATTTCACCCGATGGCAAGACGGTCTTGGTAAAGAACTACGGGAGCATCAGAAGGTTCAAGATAGGCGCAAAGCAGAACGTTGCAAAAGCGCTCTTAAAGCCGGGCAAGAGCATGCCATACATCCTTGAGCCCCAAGGTGAGGCGATATGCTTTGACGCATCCGGCAAGGGCTATTATACTCTCAGCGAGCAATCCGGGGACAAACCTCAGATACTATACTATTACAAATAATTAAGCTTGGCAGTAAAGCCTACATTACAACCCATTAAGCCACTAAAAGCAAACTGATATTTCAAGACAAAAAAAGAGCTCCCAATTAAGGGAGCTCGTCTTAGAATGTGCTTATATCTTAGCGGCGCTGCATTCTGTTGCGATTGTATTCAGCCTTTTTGGCTTTACGGCAATCGACACAGCGCTGCGGCTCGTTTAGCAGACCTTTTTCTTTGTAGAATTCCTGTTCGCCTACGGTAAAGACGAATTCCTGGTTGCAATCTTTGCAAACGATTGTTTTGTCTTGCATTGACATTGTGTTTCTCCTATGTTTTTTCGGGTTCAAACATTCTTGGAGCTTACCCGAATATTCAAGGGATGGGCACATGGGAATGTTGGAATCACTTATCTGTGCACCGTGTTATAAATACGATGTTCCTGTCAATACAATTATCATCAATTTAGTAAATAGTTTGTTGCAAGCTTTCCACAGCAGCAGATTTAATGACTATAAAAGCATAAATATTTGTATTATCGGAGCTTTATGCGAGCGGGTTGAATGCTAATTATCAGAAAGAAAGGGCTGCCAAAGAAAGGAGAGAGAAGACTTTGGACAGCCCTTTTTATTTGGGGTTAGAAGTTTGTTTTATCTACGAAATTGAAGTCCCCAATAAGTGCAGTGGGAACTATGGCACTGGCTGAAGCGAGCTCCTCTTTACCCAAAGCAAGGAAGCGCTTGGTCATCTCGTGAGGTATCTCGTTGAAGCGCAGGTTGTTCACCGCATGCTTGATTTCTCCATCTTCAAAGTAGAGCACGCCATCGCGGGTCATGCCTGTGAGTTCGCCTCTCTTCATATCCACCGGGCGGATATACCAAAAACGATTGATGATCAGTCCGCGCGGCACCATCTTCATCATCTCCTCTTCGCTTACATCGCCGCCTTGGATATACATATTGAAGATGCCGGAGGGTTCAGCGCCGGTCTTTTCTGCCCAATATCTTCCGACGGGCATGTTCTTTAGCACACCATTTTCCACCCACTGAGTTTGCTGAGCGGGAATACCCTCAGGCATGCCCCAGCCCGTGATGAAAGAATGGGCAATTATCTCGTCTCTCGTGCGGGTAGAACTGAAGTTAAATAGCTCGCCGAAGCACTGTTTATCCAGCATGCCGGTGAAGGGCGTAAAGCCTTCGTCGCTCTGTCTGCGATTGAGCATCCAGCCCATATAGCGCAGCAGTTCCATGAGTGCTGCAGGACGTAGGATGACGGCAATCTTCTGTGCATCGAAGCTCTTTAGATCTTTTAGAGCCTCCGCCTGAGAAGCAAGACGTGCAAAGAGACTATCCAGATCAAAGCCGGCATAGTCTTTAGAATCATAGCTCACCTTGGTTTCCACATCGCCTTTCTTCAGCGTCATGGAGTGTCCGAATATGGTGAATTCATCCTTGCCGTGGAAGCCGTTCTTGGTGAACATACAGAGCTTGTGATGATGTTTCTCACACATGCCGGAGACAAGGGCATCCATCGCCCGCGCCTTATCTATGCTTCTTTGCACGATATCCACCATGGTTTCGGGGCTGAGATCAAGCGTCGCCTGCGAAACATTGTCTATCTTAGGAAGCTGGATCTCTTTAGCTGAAGCGATATGCTCAGGATCTTCAGGCGCCAGCATCGCGATATCTTCCGCGGTCTTGATCAACTGCAACAGGCTCTTTTCATCGCTCTGATTGGTAGAGCTTGAGCCGCTCTTCTTGCCAAAGGAGAGATTCAGCGTGATACCCATCTTAGGTCCCGCTAAGTGCTGGGTGATACCATTCTGAGCAAAGCGAGTTTCATGACTGTCAACCTCACGTATGAGGCAGCTAAAGTCATCCGCCTTAGTGTTTTCTATGATGAATTTTCTAATATCTTCTGTCTTCATTGAGAGCCTCCCACGCGGATATTTCTGAATCTTGCCGGAGATGCACCGTGCGTCATTCTCGCGGTCTGACTGGGCTGTCCTTTGCCGCAATTCACCACGCCGAAGGGACGCCAGAAACGCTCGTCGCAGATGGCATCACAGGAGTTCCAAAACTCGGGGTTACAGGATTTATAGAGCACTTTCTTCAGAGGTCTATGCAGTTTGCCGTTCTTGATTTCCCAGAAGAAGTCTCCGCCAAATTGGAAGTTTACACGATGTTGATCGATAGAGAAGCTGCCGCGTCCTTGGATATACACCCCGTCATCGGTATCGGCAATGAGCTGCCCTAAGGAGAGCTTTTCCTTGCCGGGCATGAGGTATAGGTTCGGGATGCGATTGATGGGCTGATCGTAGTAATAAGTAGCGCGATTGCAGCCGCGAGAGTAATCTAAGCCAATCTCCATGGCGGTATCGCGAGTGCTGCCATATTCGTTCAGGATGCCATCTTTGATGATATGCCACTTCTGTCCGGGCACTCCGTCGTCGTCGAAGCCCATGGTCGCGAGCCCGCCTTCGAGCGTGTTATCGCCCATGAAGTTCACGATTTCACTACCATATTGATAATTCTTGAGCTTTTCGGGAGTGGCAAAAGAGATGCCGGCAAAGTCTGCTTCCCAGCCTAAGACGCGATCGAGCTCGGTGGGATGTCCCACAGATTCGTGCATGGTGAGCCCAAGGTGATTGGGATCCAAGATCAAGGTGCGGCGCTCTTCGGGACCAAGCGTATCTGCCTTTACCTTCATCAGCGCTTCTTCGGCGATCTGCTTAGCTTTCTCGGTGAGATCCATGCTCTCAATCCACTCCCAGCCCACTGCACGGCCGCCTTCATCAAAGGTTCTGGATTGACTGTCCCCGTCATAAATCGCGGTTGCAGTGATCACGGGATCAATAAATTGGTGGCTGATCTCCAGTCGGGTGCCGAGCGTGCTGGCAAAGAGCTTTTCATCCTTGTGCATGATCATGTGAAAGCTGGTTTGCGCGATGCCTTCAAAAGCCATCATCATGCTGTTTACATCCATCATCATCTCCACTTTCTGGGAGAGCGGGATGTCGAAGGGATCAATCTTCAGCGGTGTCTTGAAGCTGGCGATATAACTGCGTTCGGGCGCGAGTCTCAGCTTCTTATCTTTGTTTACTTTGGCAGAAAGGCAGGCGATCTCATAAGCTCTGTTCACCGTCTTGATCACGGCTTCTTTAGAGAAGACATTGTTGTGGGCAAAGCCCCAAGCTCCGTCTTTGAAGATGCGGATGCCATAGCCATCGAGGATGCGAATATCAGCATTTTTGAGGCTGAGATTGCGCATGGTGACCACTTGATCGGTGGTCTTTTGGATGCGAATGTCGGCATATTCAGCACCGAGGCTCAAAGCCGCATCCATTGCAAGATCGAGATAGTTCATAATCCATCCTCCATCTGTGGGATTCTTTAATTGTTTGCTTAAAGCGATACTAAGAAATCAAAGTCCAAAGTGTCAAGTCTTTTGCCGCCTTCATAGAAAAACTCGGCATCCATCAATCTTTCGTCTCCTGCTGGTCTATCTGCTCTTCAGCGATGAGCGGCATATCCGGCAGAAGCTTCATCTTCTTTCTCCTCTTATACGCCGCAATGATCATCACAAAAGGCAAGAGCGCAATGATGAGACTATTGACCAGCACCACGAGATAGATATAGCCCTGCCGCTTGCTATAAGCGGTGAATCGCGCATGAAAGTCCCATAAGGTCTCCGTATAGCTCTGGCTGAAAATACGGTTGAAATGCGCCTTCTTACCTGCTTTATAATCCAGCGAGACCCTTGCCCAAAAGCCCTCCCAATTCTCACTATGCTGCTCTTGCATAAAGCGCACAGCCATGGTAGAACTGATATAGAAGCCATCCCAATCCTGCTTCCTTTCAGGATAGCTGTATGAGAGGCGAAAGAGATTGCCGGAAGGATTGATCAAACTCTCTTTGAGATAAATCAGATAGCGCTCGTAACCCACTTGCTGACTGTGAAAGGTGGCGAGTCCCTCATGAAACCACAAGGGCGCATTATAAAAAAGCAGATCGATATACCAATGGATATATTCATGCAGAAGCAAATTGACATAGTTTTCCTTCACCTGCTCCGGCGAGCGCGCACGGATGATATTCTCTTTACTATCATAAAAGCCGCTGCTGAGCTCCACAATCTCCGCTTTCCCCAAGCTCAGCCTGCGATATTCCTTCTCATCGCCGATGATGTAAATCTTCGCTTTTTCAGCCGGATAGATGCCCATATTCTTCTGAAACTCTGTGATGCGCTGATCCAAAGATTGCCCTACATGCTGCTCATATTGAGATTGCGGAGTATGGCTATATATCTGAATCATAGCCGATTCGTAAGAAAGGGTAAAGCCGGATAAATAAAGACAGGAAAACAGGAAGACAAGTGATAGCAACAGCCTTCTCAGCCGAGCGGGAAACAGGAACCCTCTCTTTGACCGAGATCCAATCAGCATCGCTATTCTTCCTTTATTCTATGGGCTCCCGAGAGATCATTTGATAGTAGTTGCCGGCATCTTTCTTTGCAACATTCCCCGAGGGGATTTCCGTGATGCGCAAGAGATTTGCATAGCCGTATAGCTTCAGCACTATCTCGTCGCCTTCTTTCACGATTGCAGAGGCTTTTGCAGGCTTCCCGTTGATCTGAAGAAGTCCTTTATCTGCCGCGTTCTTGGCTATGCTCCGCGTCTTGGTAAGGCAGAGCTTATTTAGGAGTACATCTATTCTCAACTGTTTTCTCCATCGAATATCTCACGGATACGAGCGGCAATATCCCTGATCTTAAAGGGCTTCATCACGAAGTCTTTGATGCCCTTATTACGCGCTTCATCCACGGATATCAGTGTCGTGAATCCCGTGCAGAGAATGATGGGGAGGTCTTTTCTGATCTCAAGCATCTGCTCAGCCAAGTCCACGCCATTGATGTAGGGCATTGTGGTATCTGTCACGACCATATTGATTCTATCGGGATTTTTCTTGAATTGCTCCAATGCCTTACGCGGATCTATATAACCTTCCACCTTGTAGCCGAGGCGCATAAGTCCTTGACGGAACACGCTTACCAATGCCGGCTCGTCGTCCACAAACATGATGGTTTCATGCCCTTCTACTTCGTTTATAACGTCCGGTTCTCTGCCGTTTTGATGCCAAGCATCGGGGATATACATGGGCATATATACGTGGAATGTGGTGCCTTTGCCCAGCTCGCTTTCGATGCGGATGGCGCCCTTATGATATTCCACAATGCTATAGACCACGGAGAGTCCCAAACCGGTTCCTTCATTGGCAGCTTTGGTGGTGAAATATGGATCGTAGATGTTTTCCAAGATAGCGGGATCTATGCCCGTTCCGTTATCCGTCACCGAGACCTTAAGATATTGACTCTGTTCCAGCTCCGGGAAAGACTTCATCTCGTCTGAGGTAAAGCTCACCTGATCGAGATCTATTTGAATGAGCGCATCTTCACGATTGAGCGCGTGCATGGCGTTTGTGCCGAGGTTGATGATGATCTGATGTATTTGTCCCGGAACGGCGATCATAGTCGTGCGCTCGGAGGTGATGTTTTCTGCAATCTTGATGGAGCGCGGGATATAGCTGCGCAAGAAGCGGATTGATTCGCGGACGTGTTCTGCCAATTCTATCACTTCCGTTTTTGCTTCTTCCTGACGCGAGAAAGCCAAGAGGTGGGCTATCATTTCCTTTGCACGTCCTGCACTCTTTAATACTTCCATGATGCTGTCGGCAGCTTCGCTTTCGGGGTGCATATCGTCTCCCGCAAGCTCTGCATAACCGATGATGGCAGAGAGTATATTGTTAAAGTCGTGCGCGATTCCGCCGGTGAGCCTGCCCACTGCTTCCAAGCGCTGAGTGCGTTTTTGCTGTTCTTCACGCATCAATTCATAGGTGACATCTTTACAACTGGCGATGATATTTGAGAGGCGTCCTTCTTCGTCTATCACGGGCTTTACTGATAGCTCTAAGGTGATTACCATGCCATCTTTGCGCACCATGTTCAATCTGCCGCGCCAAGGCTGACTGGAGCGGACTCTCAGCCAAAACTTCTGCATCTCGGCTCTGCTGGCATCATCAAAAGGCAACACTTCGATGGGCTTGCCCAAGAGCTCGATTCTGCGGAAAGAGCTGATGCGCTCGAAGACCGTATTTACATACTTGATCGTACCATCCGGATTAAAGATGATTATGCCGTCGCCCGCCTGCTCAATAGCTTGGAAGAGAACAGTGATATCCTCATCCGCCTGCTTCTTATGCAGCGCGAAAGCGATTTGCTCGGAGATGGATTCCAAGAGTATTTTGTCGTCTTCATCATAGAGATCATTACTCGTATAGGATTGGATGACTATTGCGCCTATCACCTTCTCTTTGATGATCAGCGGGATACCCAGGAAGTTCTTACACATTGTGCCCACAACTCCCTTTTCCTTTCTCCAATCTTCGATATCCTGATATTCCATGAGCATGCTCTTTTCGCCCAAGATAATCTGTGCCGTGAGCGAAGAGCCATCTTGAATATCCAAGGGACTGCTATCATCATTCACTTCATCCACGAGATAGGGGAAGGTGATGATATTGAGTTTGCTATCATAGAGCGCGATAAAGAAGTTTGTAACATCAATGAGCTTTCCCAACGACTTGTGTATGATATGAAAGAGATCTTCAAGACTGTCCACCACATTTACGGCGTGGGAGATCTCATGCAGGATATTACTTATCATCTGCGATCTCTTCAGCGAGGTAAGATCTTGCACTATGAGCGTATAGAGATGGTCATCCTCTTTCTCCAATAGCACCATGGTTTGCTTTTGGGATCTTATTTTGCCTCTCTTATCAAAGAAGCTATATTCAAGGACAAAGTCCCCCGCATTTTGCTTTTTGATGAGTTCTTTGAGCCCCTTATCGCTTACATCTATCTTGGTTTCTAATTGTATTTCCTTTACATAGCTTTGATGAAACTCCAGAAGGTTTTTACCTATGAACTCATCCATATTCATTCCGGTATGTTCAGTGAGCGTGCAGTTTGCCAGGATGATATCGAGGTTTTTATCCAAGATCATGATGCCATCGGAGGCTTGTTCAAATATGCATCTGAAAAGAGTCTCTTGCTCAGCAAGCTTTACGTTTGCCTCTTGCAATTCACAAATATCTTGCATGCTTACTATTACATGCTCAAGGGGATGTTCCTTACCTTCTATTATCGACCATGATATACGGACGCGTTTTTGCTCTTTACCTATCGTCCCTATAACCCCATCTCTTTCAACACGCTTGCTTCCTTCTTGAAGTTCTTCGATGGTTTCAAGAAAGTTGGTCAAGGCTCGAAGAGGCATTATATGATGAATATTATCATTTAGCTCTTCCGCGCTTTTAGCCTCGGTAAGTTGCAAGGTAGCCCTGTTTGCACTTTTCACATTAAGCAGTTTTACATATTCCACCGCTTTATCGGGATGATCGATAAGGTGGGCAACTATATCGTCTCCTAACTTATCTTTATCATCTTCAAGGCGCTTTAATGCCTTGGTGAAGTCTATTATCCATACTGCGTTCGGTGAATACTCATATAGCGTCTTAAAAAAGCTTATGTCAAATGTTTTCATGGTCGGCACATCCTAATCAGGGCTTAAATTTTGGTTTATTTACGTTAGTGATTTATGAGAGAAGTCTCTTTGTTTCCATTGCGATCATCAGTTCTTCATTTGTAGGTATTTTCATGATCTTAACCTTGGAAGCTTCGGTGCTCAGCATCTGAATATCGCCGGTAAACTTAGCGTTTTCTTCCTCGTTGAGCTCAATGCCAAAGTAGTCCATGTCTCTTAAGACCAATTCTCTTAAAATGGGCATGTTTTCGCCTATTCCACCGGTGAAGATGATGACATCCACTCCGTTGAGCGCGGCGACATAGCTGCCTATATATTTCTTGATGCGATAGCAATATACGTCGTGTGCGGTGATGGCTGCGGGGTTATTATGTTTGAGGATTTCGTCTTCGATCTCGCGCATATCGTTTGAGATTCCCGAAAGCCCAAGCATGCCGCTCTTTTTATTTAAAATGTTATTCACTTCATCCACGCTGAGCCCCAATCTTCGTTCCATATATATGGGAATTGCGGGGTCGATATCGCCGCAGCGAGTTCCCATCATCAGTCCTTCGAGGGGTGTGAGTCCCATTGAGGTATCGATAGACTTGCCGCCATCGATTGCGCTGATTGATGCACCATTACCCAAATGGCAGGTGATTATCTTGAGGTCTTCTATATTTTCGTCCAAGTATTCAGCTGCTTTCAGGCTCACATATTTGTGTGATGTGCCATGGAAGCCATAGCGCCTGATCTTATTTTCGTGATAAAACTCCAAGGGCAAGGCATAGAGATAAGCCTTTTCCGGCATGCTTTGATGGAAAGCCGTGTCAAACACTCCACACTGAGGGCAATCCGGCATGGCTGCGCTGACAGCTTCCACACCTTTGAGGTTTGCAGGATTGTGAAGCGGCGCGAGCGATACGCATTCTTTCATCACTTCTACCACGTGATCTGTGACTACCACAGAATCCGCATAGTTTTCACCGGCGTGCACCAATCTGTGTCCAACCGCATCGATATCATCAAGACTGCTGATAATACCCTTATCTTCATCTATCAAAGTAGAGATGATGAGGCTCAGCCCATTCTCGTGATTATCGATCTGAAGCTCTTGCTTCCTAACCGTATATTTATCACTCTTATAAGTAAAGAGTGCAATGTTTTCTCCTATCCTTTCAATTATGCCTTCCGCCATTAAGTTTTGGTCGTCCATATCGATCAATTGATACTTGATAGACGAACTTCCGCAATTTAGTACTAAAATTCTCATGTGTTTCCTCAAGTTATTCTTCTTTATAGGGTGCAATCAAACTAAGATGCAAATATATGTCAAATGAAAAGTTGTATAATGTGTTCTACATTAAGTAGAATTTGCGTAATATAAACGAGCATTCACCTTTATTGGCTAATTATATTTAGGTCAAGATTGGCTTAATCGGTGAGTTGTAGCTCAGCTTTGCTTGATTCTTTTTTGTTTTGCGGGAGAGGTGAGCAATACCCCCGCGCCGACGAGCGCAATTATCACATCATGAAAGACAAATAGCGAGAGCGTCACCGCCACAGCCTGCTCCGCATTAAAGCCATAATCCGCCAAGAAGTGCATGGCAAAACCTTCCCTAAGTCCCAAGCCGGAAATAGTGATGGGGATGGAGTTTGAGATATTGGTAAGGCTCATGCTCAGCCAAGTTTCGATTGCATCTATCTTCACAAAGCGATTTAGCAAAAGAAAGTATTGCAGATACATAAAGAGAGTATTGGCTATCTGCAAAAGCATCATCTTTGGCGCCTGACTTAAGTATCCCGGCAGATATTTCTTCGTTTTTGGAACTGAAGACATGATGAAAGCAGCCCACAGCGGGATGAAGACCAAGAGCACCACTAGCCCTAACCTAAAGAGCAGCACATGCGTAGTAAACAGGCAAAGATAGGCAATAGAGGCAAAGCTCCACGTAGCCCAAGTAAGAAACAGCCGCTCCGTGCTCGTTGCAATAAAGGAAGCAAAGACGCTGCTATTTTCCAGATAGAAGATCTTAGCAAAGGAAGCACTCCCGCCGGGGATGGCAAAGCGCAGCGGCTGAGCGATGAGATAAGACGCCATCACCTCTTTCCTCTTGAACTTTACCCCAAGATTCATCTTCAGCGCACAAAACCAATTCAGATATTGGATATAATGTCTCAGCGCCGAGATCAGGATGATGCCCAGCATGAGCGGTAAGGGCAAAGATGCCACGCTATCCCTGATAGTCGCGGGATCCAAACGCCGAAAGACGAACCAAAGCATGAGCGCTGTGAGCAGGAGTTTAAGCGCAAAGCCTATCCTCTTGCGCACAACGCTCTTTTCTTTTTTATTTAGAGAAAGTTCCTTAAGCAATCTTCAAATACCTCTTGTAAAAGGTTTTGATCCGGTTCTTTGATGTGTCCTTGCGCCATCATGTCATGAATGATAGCACGCGATTCTTTGATCTGACTGAGTGCTGTTTCAAAAATTTCCGATCGGCTCATATTTTTGCGGGCAAGTCCTTCTCGGATGGCTTCTTGCGCCACATCTGCCGCCACATGGGCAAAGACCTCAGTCTCATCCATAGTAGGAACTATGTTATAAGTGGCAATGCCTCGCTCTCGCGCAAAGTTTGCCAAGGAATGAGCCGCCGCAATCGCCATATTATCGCTGATAGCTTTTGCTTGCACGAGCAACACTCCTTTGAGAATGCCGGGGAAGCCCACGGAGTTATTTACCTGATTGGGGAAGTCTCCGCGCCCCGTTGCAACTATCAGCGCACCCGCTTCATGAGCATCGTGCGGATATATCTCCGGCACAGGATTTGCACAGGCAAAGACTATGGAATCTTTTGCCATCAGCGAAATCCATTCTTTCTTGATGGTATCAGGGCCGGGAGTAGATAGCGCGATCAGCACATCGGCGCCATTCATGGCTTCTTCCATGGTGTTAATCCGCTGAGGATTGGTCTTTTGCGCCATCTCCCAATGCTTGAATTTATCGGGATTATCCCTGAGATCTGTTCTACCCAGATGTATGCCGCCTCGGCTATCAAATATTATCATATTGTCAGGATCCACCCCTTCTTTGAGGAGGAAGCTGGCTATCGTGCTATTGGATGCGCCGCAGCCATAGAGAACGAACTTGCTATCTTCAATGCTGCGCGAGGTGAGGTGCAGCGCATTTAGCACTCCGGCAAGAGTAACGCAAGCGGTTCCCTGAGCGTCGTCGTGCCACACAGGAATCTCGCAAGATGCGCGCAGCTCGTCTAATACCCGATAGCAATTCGGCTGTGAAATATCTTCCAAATTCACCGCACCCACGCTGGGTTCTAACATCTTTACAAAGTCTATGAGCTTATCAGCGCTGGGCTTACCCTCTTCATCACGATTGTTTACACAGAGCGCGATCGCATCACAAGCGCCTAAATACTTCATCAGCATGGCTTTGCCTTCCATCACGCCCAGCCCGCCATAGATTCCGCAATCCCCATCGCCTAAGACTCTGGTGCTATCGCTCACCACGGCAACCATATTTCCCCTGCCGCTTAAGGTGTATGAAAGAGAATTATTGTCTCTAATTGAGGTGGAAACCTCGGATACACCGGGAGTGTACCACACATTGAACCAATTAAATCCATAGAGTCCTGCTTTGGGCAAGCTCTGCATTTTCCCGCCATAAAATTCGTGCATTTTCTTAGACAGTGTTTTCAAGAACGCAGTTTGAGCGGCAGGCACCTTATCCGGCGACAGCTTTTCCTTGAACAATTCACTGAGATTGGACAGATCCAAATTTAGCTTTTTCATCGTGCAAACCTTCCTCTTATCTTGTAGATTGAGTTTTATAAAGCGCGAAAATCTGTCAAGAGCCTTGGGCTTTTTCATGCAGGTTTTATGTCCCGGGCGGGTATCTTCCTTATAGGACTGTGGTGATGATGTGGTCATGATGTGGTCATAGCCATGAGCGTATCATTAGCAGAAGCTAAGCTGTAAGCTATAGGGAAGCAATAGCTAATCAGTAAAATATGCTTATTTGCTTGACAGTCTATGACTAATAGATTTTAATACGCTCAAGTGAAAAAGTGGAATATTAGGAGTGATACCATGAAAAAAATCATGCTTTTATCTTTAGTTCTCATATTAACTTGCAGTTTCCTTTTTGCAAATGAACCCGTGTCTAAACAAGCTACTTTGATAGAGACGATCTCCTCTGCCGAGCTTCTGATTGAGGCGACGGGAGTGTATATCTCAAACGAAAAAAGTGGACGCGCAAAACAAAGAGATGTGGAAGCAAACGGAATCTCAAGAGCGACTTTGGACGCCAAACGCAGTGCGGTTTGGTTCACAATCATGGGCGGGACGGATCCCATCCTGCGTAGTTCTGCCGAGCAACGCAGCTTTGAAGGGCAAAGTTCCCGGTTTTTCACGGAATCTGCAGTCAGCAGATATATCAGTTATGAAGATAGCCGCTTCATTCAAAGGCTGAGTATTGAAGATGGCGCGGGGATGAAGATATCTAAGCGCTTTAAAGTAAACAAAGAAATGCTCATGCGCGATCTTCAGGAAGCAGGGATAATCAGCGGAAGAGACGAGGTCAGCGATGCTTTGGGGCGCCCGCAGATCATGGTGATACCCTCGGTTGCAAAAGGGATGAGCCCCTTGGAAGCCTTGGAAAGAGATTCCGGAGTGCGCCACAGCCGCGGGGTAATCGAAAGTCATCTCACCGCCAAGCAATATGAGGTTTTGGATCCCGGTCAAGTGGATCAGATAGGCAATCTCACGCAGATCCAGAGCATGATAGCCGGTCAGGAAGAAGATGTGGCTTATGCGGTTGCGCTATCCATCGGCAGTGATGTGTATATCACCTTTGCCGGCGCTTGGGAAAATGCGGGATATAATACCAGACGCCATAGCCTTACGGTGCGCGCTTATGAAACTTCATCGGGCAGGCTTTTGGGAACCGAGACGGGATATAGTCAGGCGCGTCAGGGCGAGGCGATGATAAGCGTGGAAGAAGCGGCAACCGGCGCAATTGATGCAGTCCTTGCTCGCATCGATGCATATTGGAGAGACGATATGAGGCGCGGCGTGCAATATAAGATGATTCTTAGCATAGACAGAAGCTTTGACGAAGACGACGCCTTCGACATTCAAGATATCTTCATAGACGCCGTGGAAGCGGTGAGCAATTCCTATAAAGAAAACATCGCTACAGACTATACTTTAGATTTGCAAGCATGGGTGAATCCGAGCAAGATAAACAGCTCCAGAGCGTTATTTAGAGCTATCAGGCAAGATTTTAACAAGAGCTCTTGGGGCGCAAATCTCAAGACTATCAACCTCAATCGTAAACTCATACAACTAAAGATTGAGTAAGAGGGAGACTAAGATGAAAAAGCATATATTTATCGCGATCTTTACGCTGCTCTTGCTGGCGACAGCGGGCGCAAATAACTACATCTATGGAGAAGGGCAGGGCAAGAGCTATGACGAAGCTTTTGCAGATGCGCAGGCTAAAATTGCGCAACAGATCTCCGTGCGCGTGGAGTCAGTCACTGAGCTGAATGCGCTTGATATAGAAGAAGATGCAAAGCACTCCTATCGTGAATCTATAGAAAGAAACATCAAGCTAACGGTGGATGAATCGCTCAACGGCATAGAAGTAATCTCCAAAAAAGTGAAAAAGAAGGTGCACGAAGTCAAGCTGGGCTTGGATAAAACTAAGTATCTTGCTTCCCTGCGTAGCGAGCTGGATGAAAAGAAGAATGCGGCGCGGAACTTGGTGGATAATGCCGAAGAGTTTGTCTCTCAGGGCAAGCCGCTCTTTGCCATCGATAGTTATACGGACGCGCAAAGCTATCTTCCCGAACTCTATGCCAAAAAGGCGTTTTATGACAGTCTTTCGGATCATCCTTACTTCATCTGGCACGAGCTGAATGTGGGCACAATCGATGCTGCATTGCGTGATCTCATCGGCAGAGTGAGCTTTGAAATGATCTCCGGTGGAGATCAAGAGGCCGAGCAAGGCATGCGCTTGCCGGAGCCTATTGTGTTCTTTGTCTATTATGCTTCTTCTGATGGGGGCAAAATCCCGCTTTCGGGCTATCCCGTGCATATCAGCTATGGGGATGGCAGCTCTTTGGAAAGCGGACAAAGCGATGAGAAGGGATACTATAAGGCGGCGGCTCGTGCTATGGAACTGGAAGGGATGAATAAGATTGTTATCCGCAGTAAGGCGCGGGACTTGCCTACTCATCTATCACGGCTTTCTCAGAGTAGATTTGCCGAGGCTTTTTATGAGGTGGCCGAGGTGGGCAAGATCGAGCTTTCACTGAATATCAAAGGACAGTGGGATAGACGGGATGAGAGGCTGGAAAATATAGTTGCGCGAGCTCTTTCCGGCAGTGCTTTCCAGGTTTCTGACTACGGGAGATATGAGCTTGAAGGCAGGATAGTTGAAGATGATGTTAAGTCATTGGATAGCTTTGCCGGCTCAAGCTACATCGCAAATGTGAGGCTGGAGCTATTTCTGGTTCGCAAATCAGATGGCAAAAAGCTGGGTTCCTTCTCGGCAAAAGGGACGGGGAATGCAAAGAATCAATCCGATGCTATCCTCCAAGCGGTCAATAAGATAAAGATAGATTCTCGTAAGCTGAATTCTAACTTGCAGGATTTTCTCAGGCACGAGTAAGAGTTTTCACACAATAAAACAAAGCCCCGCGGCAAATGCTATGGGGCTTTGTTTTATATTTCAAGATACCTTGCTCGGCAAGCTGTGGCCGAAAGAGATCTCAAAAATAGGTGCCTAAACCTTGCTGGATTGCTTTATTTGTCAACACAATAATTCAAGTAAATAAAATATTTGCCCAAATTTCAAAAAAAACTCTTGACTCAAAATGACAGCCGTCAAATGTAGAAACTATGCAGGTAATTCACTTGTGACCTGTATTGTAATTATAGTAAATCAAAAAAGCCGTCGGTTCCTTGCGGAGCTTGTACGGCGTAGGAGAAAACATGAAACATACTCGTTGGATGATCCTCGTCGTCTTACTACTGTTTGTATTAGCAGGTTGCGGTTCAAACAAGAAAGCACAGGTGCAAGCCCCTGCCGGAACGAAGGTCTATTTCCCCTCATGGTGGAATACTCAGAGTGAGTCAGAATATGTCTGCTCTTATGGAACATCTACCAAAGCAAGCCTCAACATGTCCATCGAATCTGCAAAAGCACACGCCTTGCAAGAGTCTTCACGCTATGTGGAAGCCAAGGTTCGTGAAATGACTGAAGAATATCAAGCTGAATCCGGAGTTCATGATCCTCAGCTTCTTGCCAATATCGAAACGGCTATCCGTGTGTCTTCAAATACCACTTTTAGAGGACTTCTCACAGGTAAAACCGAGACCGTTCAGGAAAACACTCCCAATGGTGTCCGCTATACCAGCTATGTTCAGATGAAAGTTCCGGTTGATCAGGTGAATAAGAGCCTGAATGAAAGTATCCGCAACGAAGAAGCGCTCTACAACCAATTCAAGGCATCACAAGCTTTCCAAAAGCTCGACAATATGTTTGATTGATGCTTTGTCTGTATCAAAGTTCAAGCAGCCTTGCTTTTTGCGCAGGGCTGTTTTTTTGTTTGACAAATGTGCTGCATTTGGTAGATTGACATTACATAATTAAGAGTTTTCAGGAGGAATAAAATGTCTTTATATTCAGTTAATGAAGTTATCGAATTTGCCGTTCAGATCGAGAAAAATGGCTATGCCTTCTACGATGAGGCTGCCAAGAGGAAAGATCTCGATCAGCGTTCACGCGACTTTCTTACCTATCTTAGAGATCAGGAGTTAAACCATGAAAAGAGCTTCTTGGCACTGCGCACTGATGATGATCTTGCCGCGCTAAATCTCGCTCAGGATTGGGAGATGGTCTCAAACTATATGCGTGCCATCATAGAAGGGCGCATCTTTGATTCACCCCAGGCGGCGATCAAGAAGGCTGCGGAAGCTAAAAGTCTCTTGGAAATAGTGGATAGTGCCATTGCCTTTGAAAAGGATACCTTGCTCTTCTTCCATGCTATCAACGATGGCGTTACAAATCCTAAGGTGCAAGCCGTCTTGCGTAGAATCATCACCGAAGAAGTCTCGCACGTGCTCAAATTAAACGACTTTAAGAAGACTATTATCTAAAGATCATATTAGGCAGTTCAGGGTAGGAAAGCTTGAAAAAGACATTGGCTAAGAGGGCGGGGAGCGCGGTGTTGCTCATCCTGCTGCTTGCTGTCTTTATCAGCTATAATCCTGTTTCTGCACGGCTGTTCACGATCTCTGTGGCGGTTTATCATAAGCATGATCCCTTGGTGTTCTATCGCCTAATTAGGGCAGAGAGCAGCTTTCGCAGCTTTGCTGTCTCGCGTAAATCCGCGCTTGGCTTAGGACAAATCAAAGAAGAAACAGCGCTGTATATTCATCCGAATCATAAGCGAGGCATGCTCTTCTACCCCCTGTACAATCTCGATATGTCTGCCCGTTATCTGCACTATCTGAAAGATAAATATCAGGATAATTGGAGCCTTACCTTGGCGGCATATAACTGGGGTGAAACCAATGTCTCAAGAAGGATAAACAACATGGAAATCGACCCGCAATACAACTATAGGGAGCTCTTTAGAGACATCCCTGAAACATACGATTATATAGGCAAAATTCTCAATTGATGAAAAAAGGCTTGACGGATTATGCCGTCTCAAAAGAGAATGGCTTGAGAAATCATTAGGAGCGTAAGATGCTGCGAAACCAGAAAGGAATCTCGGTCTATACCGTTATTAGTATAATACTCTTTGTTGGCCTGATTGTTGTTTTGGCCATCCCAAACTTTTATAACTTGGATAAAGAACAAAACATCGAAGACTGTACGAACAATATGAAGGAAATATGGGTAGCCGCCACTGACTATCTTAAGGACACTCATGCAGATTTTGATGGTGAATTAGAGATCTTGCGCACGACACATAAGGCGCAAGACCCCAGCTCATACTACCTCGGCAAAAGAAACTATTGCCCCGAGACCGCCAGACAGAAGAACAACTATATTGTCTATGGCAAGTATGTCTCAGAAGAAATTGGAGACGAGATCAAGCATAACTACGGCGTCATCGTCTATTGTCCAAACTTGGGCACCTTCCCCAAGCACTTTATCCCCAAAATCTTCTATGAAAACATGGATCCCACTCAATTGCAGAACTATATGATTGATGATCTTGCCTTCATCGATGAACAGACCGGCTCAAACGGAAACAGAAAGCTGGAGATGGTGGAGAAATACATCAACATCTGGAAAGAAGACCCACAAGCATTTGATAAGAGAAAGGCGAATACCACAGCGCTGAGAGCCATGCTCTTCCCGGAGCAGTTCGGCTATGGCGCAGACGACTTTTAATTCATGCTTTTTATAGCATAAACATATTTAGCGGGTGTTAGACAAATGCCCGCTATCTTTTTCTTAAACCAACAAACGTCGAAAGAGGAGATATGGAATATCAAGAGTTTTTAGACCTCGTTTATGCCCGCTATTCCGGCAATGTGAAGCTGGGATTGGAGCGCATGCAAGGCCTATTGGAAGATCTGGGCAATCCCCAAGACAGGATGCGCGGCTTCCACGTGGGCGGAACAAACGGCAAAGGCAGCGTGTGCGCAACGCTGGAAGCCCTATGCTTGGCACATGGATTTAAAACGGGGCTGAACACCTCCCCCCATCTGGTGAACTACACCGAGCGCATACGCGTCATGGGTCAAGAGCTACCCATAGATGAGATCATAGAAGCATTCAAAGAACACAGCGAGCTCTTCGACAAGTGGGACGCATCCTTCTTTGAGATTACCACCGCGCTTGCCTTCATCTTCTTTGAGAGAAGAGACATGGAAGTCGCAGTGATGGAAGTAGGCTTAGGCGGCAGATTGGACGCCACGAACCCCTTCAAGCCGGATGTAGCGCTGATCACGACCATCGCACTTGATCATGTAAAGACCTTAGGCGGAGATATCAAGGTGATAGCCGGCGAGAAGGCAGGCATCATCAAGGAAGGTATCCCCCTCATCTTAGGCGAGATAGAGCCCGAACCCAGAGCGGTGATAGAAGCAAGAGCGCGCGAGCTAAGCAGTCCCACCCTCATACACGGCAAAGATTGGTTTGTATCCCCCGCACAAAGCTCCGCGCCGAACGCAACATTCGACTATGAATTCAAAGACATCCGCTTCAAAGAGATTAGAAGCAATCTCATCGGCGATCATCAGGTGACAAATATCGGACAAGCGCTCACTGCATTCATCACCTTTTGTGAGAACAACAACTTAGAATACAGCGAAGACAAGATACGCCACGCGCTGATGAACATCAATTGGAAAGGGCGCATTCAGCTCTTGGAAGAGAACCCCACCGTGATCATAGACGGCGCACACAACGTGCATGGTCTGCGCGCATTGATGACGACATTAGACAGAATCTACCCCGAGCGCAAGCTGCTCTTCGTGATCTCCATCCTTGCAGACAAGAACTACCCTGAAATGATACGCATGATGGCAAAGAAAGCCGAGAAGATCTTCGTTGCTCAAAACACCTCGCAGCGCGCTGCCACAGTGAAAGAGCAGATAGTAGAAGTGCGTAAAAATAAGGTGGAAGCCATTGGCTGTGAGAGCGTTGCCGAAGCACTGAAGCTTGCCAAAGAAGCTGCCGGCAAGGACGGCGTGATCGTAGCAGGCGGCTCGCTTTTCACCGTGGGTGAACTGATCTCCGCCTCGAAGAATAATGCATAGAGAAATAGAGAAATACCTCGCCCACATCGTGCCCCTCTTGCTCCAGCGCGGCATAGAGATCACAGACAAGCGTGAGATAGCCTATGGCGTGCAACTCAGGCTGAGCCGCGGCGCAGACAAGAGCGTTCTGAACCTCTATTACTCTGAAAAGAAAGGGCTGAGCAAGGTGATTGGCGGCTCCGCAAGCAGTGAACTCAAAGCCGAGCTCGAAGCCATGCTTTTAGGCGAGCGCAATCCTTACAGCGGCCCCGGACTCCATAGCTGGAACAGCTGGATAGGTAGCGATGAATGCGGCAAAGGCGATTACTTCGGCCCCCTCATCGGCAGCGCCTTTTATTGCACAAGCGATCAGGTTCCCATGCTCAAAGAAATAGGCGTGGACGACAGCAAAAAGCTAAACGAAAAGATGATCTATCATGTTGCCAAAGAGCTATATCTGAACTTCCCCGGACAAGCCAATTCAGTGATAATCAGCCCCAGGCGTTATAACGAATTGATCGCAGATTTTAAGCAAACCGGACGCAACCTCAACGACCTCTTGGCATGGCTACACTTCCGGGTGATCAGCGGCATCTTAGATGAAAAGCCGAACACGGAAGGAGTGATCATAGACCAATTTTCCAAAGGCAAGAAAGCCCGCGCCATGATAGTCCCCAAATACCCTGATGTGAACGTTGTAGAGCGCACCGCCGCCGAGCGAGACATAGCAGTTGCAGCCGCATCAATACTCTCCCGCTACCAATTTTTAGAACAGATGGAGAAGATGAATAGAAGCTGGGGCATGAGTTTCCCCTTGGGTGCAAACAGGAGGGTGATTACCAGCGCACGCAAATTTGCGGAAAAACATGGCAAAGAGAAGTTAGAAGAGGTAGTTAAGCTGCATTTCAAGACCACGCAGCAGCTGGGTCTTTAGTCTTTTTTACGGGGTCTGTATGTTTGTTTTCGCGGACGTCTCCCTCTTTGTTGAGAGGGTTGTCTATTACGATTCCTACTGATTTTAGGGCGGAAAATCTTCGCCTTTGCATAGGGCATCTTATCGCTTACAGCCCTGAGAATATAAGGGTTTATCTCCTTTTTGTGTTCCAAGAGATATTCTTCTACGGGCTCGGATGATTTGTGCCAAAGGTCTGTGATCAGCCATGAGAGCCCCGCCTGCGCATTTCTATCGGTTTCTTTGATGCAAGGAGTGATAAACTCAAGGATATCTTCCGCTTTTTCGGCTTTACGCAACCACACGAATGTGACGAAAGCAGCGCGACGAGTCCACTTGCTTTCCGAATCGCGCCAATCCTTCCAAACTTCCATATCAACGAGGTTCAGCTCAAAGAGCACGGGCAGAATCTTGATAGCCAAGAAGTCTGCATGCGCCCAGTTTTCCACCAATTCATCCAGCCAATATCTCACCTGATCGCGGATGTATTCGGTGAGGCGCGGACGGTTCTTTTTCAGCAACATGATGGCAAGCGTGCCCAGCTCATATTTGCCGGTTTTCAGAAAGACGGAGCCGAGATCTGCAAGCTCATCCATCTCAAGCTCAAATTCGCCTAATATCCTGTCGCGCAAGACTTTCATCTCTTCATCTTCGATGCCGAACGCATCATAGCCCTCATTGAAATTGCGCATATTTCGGATCGCGCGCACGGGATCTTCACGATCAAAACAGAATTTAAGTGCGCACTTTAAGATCGCTTCATACTTATCATTTTTAGCTTGCATTATTTTCTCCATAGGCTCTTGATCTTGGGCACATTGTTTAACATTACCCTATTTATGTGCAAGCTTTGTTCCAATATTGATAATTATATTTAAAGTGAGGCTGAAATATCAGTCGTAACTCTTGCCTTTTCCAGTGACTAAGACATGTATGCGATTGAACATCTGACGCAGGCGATAGACCATTTCTTTGTTTGGATTCATGCGTACCAAGACTTTTCTGAGGAAGTTTTCCCAATTGGTGGTTTCCCTTTCGCTGAAATAGTTGATATCTTGCAGAACGCCATAGAGATAGCCATGGATCTTCCTCAGTTCCTCTTTGCTCACGGCATCCGTCATTTTGCGCCCCATATCCTCATCCACTCTCTGCGGAAGGGATCGGATTTCATAACACGCCAAAGCCACAGCCTGAGCGAGATTGATAGAAGGGAAAGCAGGATTTGCCGAGAAGTGGCACCTCAGCGGACAGAGATCGGCTTCATCATTTGTAAGTCCATAAGTTTCGCGTCCGAAGACCAAGCCTATCTTAAACTGGGGCAAATCGTGCACATAACTTGCCATCTGCATTGGTGATAGATCAACCGGCTTGTGTTTTCCCTTGCGGCGCGAGAAGGCGATCACACGATCCAAATCCACAAGCGCATCTTCCAGCGTATCAAAGAGTTTAGCATTTTCTAAGATCTCTTTTGAATGCATGGCAAGATAGAAGTCGTTTTTCTTTGGAATACTGCCCACGATTCGCAGATCGCTAAAGCAGAAGTTATTCAATATACGGGCGATAGCGCCCACATTTCCCTCATAGATGGGTTCAACTAATATAATGCTTATTCTTGATAGGTCAGCGGCCATGTTTCCTTTTGCGAATGCTGATCACAGAGCCCAGTTTTGTGCCCATATTGCGGACATTTGGATTAGGATCTTTTCGCCATTCATTGATGGTTTTTTGCGTGATAGAAAGGAAGTCCTGCCCATCATCGCGGCGACTTCTCTGCGTGAATATATTTGCAAGCCTCTTAAGGGTTTGCCAGATCGTATTGAAGCGCGTTTCATCGGCATCCAAGAGCCAGCGACGCACATTTGTATAGGTCTGAATCGGGCGCACTCTTCCCACCTGCGTGAGAATATGAGAGATCTTTTTTTGCACTTCTTCGCTCTCGTCATCGAGGAGTTTGCTGAGGAAAGTAAGAACATATTGCGGGTTTTTTGCGGCGATATTTTCCATTCCGTGCATGGACATAGCGCGCTTCTTCTCGTCATCACTATCAGCCCAAATCGGCATATTATCCCTCATCTGTTCTGGGAATCTTTTCCACATCTCAAAGCAGATGGTTTCGCTTTCCCAGGGGACATTTGCATAGGTTTTATCCAGCGTGGCGATGATGTGCTGAGGACTTTCAAAGTATTTATAATAGAAATAAAATAGTCCTGTGGCGCGGATTCCATAGATGAAATCATCTAAGAGATCACCACAGATTTTGTCCAGATTTGCTTCTCCGGAATACTCGGCAAGGCGTTTGCCAAGTTCTTCGCGAACGAAGTAGTTAGCCGTATTTCCCAGCTCATGAATTTGTTTGACAGCAAGCTCTTCCTTATCCTTATCAAGGCTGCGAAAGATTTTTTCTACATGTGCATCAAGTACTTTATAATCGTCAATATTTAGACGACCTACTTCTTTTATCATAAAGGTTTCTCCATTACAATAGCTTATGCATCAAGGCAATAGCTATCATTAAGCATTAAACAAAAGTGTCGATTCTGTTTGTTAATGTGTTTTTTTCGTTATTAAAGGTTTTAGCCCGGATTTGTGTACGAATGTTCCGTTTCTTTCTTAGCTCACCATACTGACGGATGTGCTTTTTTGTCAAGAAATATTTAACTTAAGTGCCTGAAATCTGCTTGAATTATCTATTTTGACTCAATATGGCAAAGATAATTTTATACGCCAAATCTGTCAATAAATTGCCTTTCATGGCGAATATCATAGCGCGAAACTGCCGCTTTTCCAAATTATTACTTGACAGTTGTAAAAGATTATTTTTCCTCAAATATAACAAAAAAGCGAAAGTACAGATATGATGAATTATTACGACACACACGCACAGCAATATTTCGACAAAACCGCTCATGCGGACATGAAAGAGCTCTATGATATGGTTTTGCCGGATCTTCCGAAGTCTGCACGCATCCTGGATTTGGGCTGCGGAAGCGGACGTGATGCCGCCTTTTTTAAAGCTCAAGGCTACGATGTTTTTGCAATCGAGCCTTCAGAGGGATTGGCGTGTCTTGCTATGGAAAATTTCGGCATAGAAGTTTGGCCATATAAGATGCAGGAGATAAAGTTTGAGGCAGAGTTCGATTTGATCTGGGCTTGCGCCTCTTTGATACACCTGAAATCAGATGAAATGCCCGATATGTGGAAACGCCTGAAACGCTCGCTGAAGCCCGGCGGACGCATCTTTGCCACCTTCAAAAAAGGCGATTTTGAAGGCCTCAGAGAAGGGCGCTGGTATTGCGATTATACCATGCCGAAATTAGAGAAAAGCGGATTTAAGGAAGCGGGACTGGAGCTGATCTTATTAAGCGAAAGCAAAGACAAGCTCCCCGGCCGCGAAGATCTCATCTGGAAAAACATAGTTTTAGGCATAGAATAAGTCCCTTTTTTATTGCTCTTAAAACACCGCTTTTTGGCGTTTTTTCCATGCCTTCCTTATTGGGTTCCGGTCATGATGTGGTCATGGTATGGTCATCGCCATGAGCACATCATAAGCGCAAGACAAGCTGTAACCAATAGGGAGGCAATGACTTAGGTGCAAGATAAAATTGAGTTGACAGCATTCTTGCTTTTCTATTGTATGAAACCATAAAAAAAGAGGTGAAAACAGCAATGAAAAACAGCCTTTTGGAATTGATGAAAGACAGGCGAAGCGTGCGCGCCTACAAGCCGGATCCTTTGTCTGAAGAAGATATAAACGACATCTTAGAGGCGGGCAGGATCGCGCCGTCTTCCCAAAATCGCCAGCCATGGCGCTATATCGTTTTCACAGATAGGGAAGAAATCCGCAAACTATCTCGCAATACGGGACTGCTGGGACTCAGCAATTTTTTCATAAAAGATGCGCCCTGCGTGATCATCGCTTGCGCCGAGATGAAGAAAAACCTCAGAGTAAACAAGAAGGATTATTACCTCGTGGACACCGCGATTTCCTTTCAACAGATGATACTTTGCGCCTGGGAAAAGGGAATAGCCAGCTGCTGGATGGCTGCTTTTTCGGAGAGATTGCTCGCGCGGTATCTAAAAATCCCCAAAAGTTGGAGGATTGTAGCCATGTCGCCTTTCGGGTATCCGGAGGATGAAGAAGGCTTCTACGGCAAGCTTTTAGACAGGTTTTCCAGCGGCGAGAGAAGGATGCCAATGGAAGAAATTGTACAGTTTTGGCAAACCGAAGATGAGAAAAAGTGAGATTTGCTGTTGACAGAAATATGTTTAATTTTAACATGAAATTATTGAAAATTGGAGAGATAAAATGCCATCAATCGCTATTTTGGGATGTATGTGGGGCGACGAAGCCAAGGCAAAAATTGTCGACTATCTTGGCTCAGACGCAGATGTTGTCGTAAGATTTCAGGGCGGCAGCAATGCCGGGCACACCATTGTCGTGGACGGGAAGAAGTATGTTTTCCACACCGTTCCTTCGGGAATGCTTTATGAAGATACAAAGTGTATCATCGGCGCCGGAGTGGTGATCGATCCCACCCGTTTAGTGGAAGAAATCCGCTCTTTGGAAGCCGCCGGTGTGGACTTTGGAGATAGACTCTATATCGATGAAAGAGCGGGAGTTGTGCTCCCCCTGCATCAGTATTTGGATAAACGCAATGAGGAGATTCTCAACAAAGGCAAGATCGGAACTACGGGGCGTGGAATCGGTCCCACCTATGCCGATCTCACCGCTCGCTTGGGAATTCGCCTGGGAGATCTGGCGCACAAACGCTATTTGAAACAGCGCCTGAAAGACCTCTATCTCTATCATGGAGTAGAGATTACGACTGCAGATCTAAATGAGCAATGCGATCTCTTGAAAGAAAACTGGGAAGTGCTCAAAAAGCATTGCAGCAATACTTTACCAATCCTGCATGAAGCAAAGGCGCAAGATCTAAAGATCATCTTTGAAGGTGCTCAGGGCTCGCTCTTAGACCGCACTTGGGGAAGCTTCCCCTACGTTACATCCAGCAACACAATGGTGGATGCAATCGGCACGGGCAGCGGGTTTTCGGCTCGCAATGTGGATGAGGTGATAGGTATATTCAAATCCTATGCCACCCGCGTGGGCGAAGGTCCTTTCCCCACCGAGATCCACGGCGCTTTGGCGGATCAGATCAGGAAGCAAGGCAATGAATTCGGCTCTACTACCGGGCGCCCCAGACGCATTGGATATTTCGACGCCGTGATGGCTGCATATACCGCTAAACTCAATACTTTAGACGGAATTGCGCTCACCCTCTTGGACGTGCTTTCCGGCGTGGAAGATATCAAAATCTGCGTGGGATATGAGTATAAGGGCAAGCTGCTCAACACTCCGCCCTCTCACGTGCTGGATTTGGAAAAGGTGAAGCCTGCCTACCTCTCTTTTGAGGGCTGGGAAGAGGACATCACCGGTGTTCGCCACAAAGACGATTTGCCCAAGAATGCGCGCCTCTATTTGGAAGCTGTGGAAGACCTCACCGAGGTTCCCGTGCGCATAGTATCGGTGGGCAAAGAGCGACACGAAACCTTTATGTGTTAATAGATTGTAAGCCATGAAAAAGAAAAGATATTGTCTGCTCGTCCTGCTGATTGTCTTTTCGACGGGACTGTTTGCCGGCGAGCAAGACACGCTGAAAGTTCTTACTACTCCGCAATTTGCCGGGGCGTATTATGCTCCTTTTGCGCGTAACTATCTCGGCGCAGAGGCGGCAGGGCGCGGCTATACCGGAGTTGCCATGGCAGGCAGCTCGGAGATGGGGCTGATCAATCCTGCGGTTATGAGACCGGATTCAATTCGCGTGTTCATAGAGATGGATATCAAGCCATCCATACAAGAGCCGGAATTGGAGTATTTTGCGCGCTATAAATCCGACGTTCCCATAGGAATCGCCGGGCTGGGCATGCCGCTATCCTCAAAAATGCACCTCGCGCTGTGTTATAGCAACCCGCAATCGATTGTCTTAAATGATTATACCATAGAGATTAATCAGGGCGGCGAGATCATAAACAGACAGCCCAAATATGAGCTGCATCAAGCCAGCATCATGGCAAACTATTTGTTAAGCGAAAGCTTCAGCATCGGGCTGGGCGTGCACAATCAAATCCATCGCATAGGCGATTCGATCTTCTTGCACGATTTTCATAGAGATTCCCATGATAAATATGCACTCGGGGTGCAGCCGGGCATGCTCTATGAGAAGGGCGGGCTTGGCTTTGGGCTGAGCGCAATGCTGCCTTGGAAGATAGATTGGGACATGAGGCACGTGGATTATGAGCAGATTTTGCCTTGGGAAATCAAAGGCGGAATCAGCTATGAAAAGGGGATAAATCGGGCTGCGCTGGACATCGGTTATAGAAATTTCAAGGCGGAAAACGAGATTTTCAAGGATGAGCTAAGCCTCGGCTTGGGGCTGGAACGCCGCGACGGAAACAGAGTCTATCGCCTCGGATATATGTATAAATCCGACATTTGGAGCGGGACGATACTCTTTCCTATCCACAGCAATCTCGATGATGTGGGCGATATCTGGGATTGGCATGAAAGCATTCAGATTTTGCCGGATGAGCAGCATCACCTCAGCGCGGGCATTGAATATCTCTTCAAAGATGGCAGCATAAATGCCTCTATTTTGCAGGCTGCATTTGGCGAGATCTATACCACGCATCTGCAGCTGGGGCTTAATCTTAGGCTCAGCGTTTTTACCCGTAAGAGGGAAATCAAATCATGAAGATGGGTGCATCGGTTCAGATTCGGGCAATATCAGAATATAAATTACAAGAGATAGAGAACGCCGTAAGTCGTTGGTTTGACGGCATTAAAAGCAATAGATTCAGGCGTAGTAAGAGGGTCTTGATCAAGCCCAATATGTTGGGCGCATACCTGCCTTCGCGCGCGATTACCACTCATCCCGTAGTGGTTGAAGCTGTTATCCGCTATTTCTTGAGTAAAAATAAAGAGGTGTGGCTGGGGGATAGTCCCGGCGGAAGTGTATCTGTATCAAAGGTATGGGAGCTTTGCGGCTTTCAAGAACTCGCCGATAAATATCCCATCAAGTTGGTCAATCTTTCTACTCATCCCTATAGAACCGTGGAATCGAACGGACATAGCCTCAAGATATCTAACGCCTTGTATGAATGCGGGATAGTGATCAATGTTGCCAAATATAAGACGCACTCTTTGATGGCGTTTACGGGCGCGCTAAAAAACCTCTATGGCTTGGTTCCGGGCATGGTAAAAAGTGAATATCACCGCTTGCATCCTGATACTCACGGCTTTGCAGATCTGCTTTTGGCTCTGTATCTGGCTGCGCGTAAGAAGATTAGCTATAATATAATTGATGGCATCACGGGGATGGATGGTGCGGGGCCTTCAGCGGGAAAGGTGCAGAATTTCGGGCTGCTCATGGGTAGTCAAAGCGTGTCTGCGCTGGACTATGTGGCAAGCAAGATGATGGGATTCAAGATAAAAGATGTTCCCTATCTGCAGCCGGCGTTGATCAAAGACGGCATCCTGCCTTCACAAATCACTGTGCCGCGTAGCTTCTATAACTATCGCCTCGATGCAGATATAGCGCTGGTTAAGCTCCGTAAAGAAGGTTTGAAATACCTCCCGCCTATACTCTCGAAAGCTTTTCAAAAGATATATTACTATTTTCCGCTTATCAGCGATCGCTGTATCAAGTGTGGTGTTTGCGTGCGTTCCTGCCCTGTGGAAGCTATTGCCTGGCAAGAGAATGGCTATCCTCTGGTGATGCGCGATGAGTGTATCAAATGCATGTGTTGCCACGAACTTTGTCCCATCCAGGCGATCGATATCTATAAATCCTTTGTGGCACGCAGGTTCATGAGATGAGACACAGAAAGAAAGAGGTTCCCGTGGTCTTGCGGTATATCTATTATGCGGTGATCGTTCTGCTTCTTATCTGGATCGGATTCACGGGGCGCAATAGCTTTTGGAAGACGGGAAAACTTAAAAAAGAGTTGCAGGTTTTGGAACAAGAAACTCTGAGGCTCAAGGCAATTAACGACTCATTACAGCTGGAAAATCAAAGACTTAAAACAGATCCGCAGGCGGCAGAAAAGGCTGCTCGCGAACAATTTGGCTTCACCAAACCGGGGGAACAGGTTTTCAGGTTCGTCCCGGCTCTTGAGGAGGGAAAATGATTGATGAAACTGATATTTTACGTTTAAGTGCAATTAGCCCCAGGGCAGAATCAGGGATAAAACGGATTGTATCCAATCTCTTGAATCCCACAGAGAGGCCTACCGACGAGTTTGTAGGACACACCGCTCTGCTCATAGCGCAACACAAAGAAATGCTCAAAGATCCCGATAGGGTGGCGGCAACGGTCAGCACAATATTTACCATCATGTTCGATACGCTGATCTATTCGCCAAGAGCAAACCAGGGCGAGCTCTACGAGCTATTAGCCCTCACAACGCATATGCCTATCTTGGATAATAATCATGTGTCGCAAAAGATGTTGGGAATCTTGTGTAACTATCTGGAAAGTGGGCCGCTTAGTACTGCTTTTTATGCCAAGCTGCAAAGGCTTTGCATCTATATGGAAATCTCGCATTTTGAGGCGGCAAAGAGCTTGATTGTCGAGATCCAAGAAGATTTGGACAAGCAGAGCTTTGAATCTCAAGTCCTCTTTAGAGTGTGTAAACTCAGGCTTTTAGACCATCAAAATAATAAAAGGCAGAAGTTTATCGAATATCTCTCTTTGATAGTGGATGTCTTGTGGGAATCGGGTCCTGATGCCGCGATATTTGTACTCTTGAGTTGGTTTTGTCAGGTCAATTATCTGAAGAACAGCAAGTATTATGAGATGATCTTGGGAAGCGTCTATAAGAACCTGAAAAACAAGCCCGGCTTGAATATGGTCACTGCCGGATATGCGCTTTTCAACCTTGATGATCATCGCATCGATGTGAATACTAAGAACTCTATATATAGAACTCTCCTGGCGTATGGGGGTGATTTTATGGGCTCAATGCACCTGCATCGCCTGCATCTCTATGCGGGGCAAAACTCCGAATTTGACGCCGTGAACTTCTATCACAGTGTTCAGAGTTTTAAGGATTCAAATGTGCACATTCAAAGATGCTGGGAAAAAGTGATAAAGATGTCTGCATTCTTGCGTCAACACTGTTCGCCGCTTGAGTATAAGATCAGTATGGTCTTCCTGGAAAACAAGGTGACAGAGCTCTCAAACCAGAATACGGTGCGCAATGAACTCTTCGTGGAAAACATCCGAAATAACTATCAGAAGATCGAGTATCTCTATAATGAAGTGGATGAACTCTCGCTCACGGATGCTTTGACGGGGCTCAAGAATCGTCGTTTCATGGATAATAACCTTATGCAGATCTTTGCGCTCATCGCGAGGCATAGAACGCAGATCACCTTTGCGATGATGGATATAGATTGGTTCAAGAAGGTGAACGACAAGTATGGGCACAGTGCCGGGGATCAGGTCTTGCGCGATCTCGCCGAGATCTTTACAAATTTCTTCCGTAAGAGTGATATCATCATCCGCTATGGCGGGGAAGAGTTCCTGGCAATCCTCTTTGATGTGGGCGAAAAGAGTGAAGAGCTCTTGGAAGGGCTGCGTGAAAAGATTCAGAAAAAGAGCTTCATCTATGAAGATAAGACGATAAAGATCACCATAAGCATAGGGTGGAGGCTGAGCCTGATCTCAGATCACGTGGGCTTTGAACTCATAGATAAATATATCAATGAAGCGGATAAAGCGCTCTATCGCGCAAAGAATGAAGGACGCAATCGTGTGGTCAAATATGTCGAAGATAAAGCTTAGTCCGGCAATGTGTTTAACTGCAATCAGCGGGGATCATGAAAATGATTCTTGACATTTATACGGTGGAGCAAGTTTATTGAAACCTCAAGGAGATATAGCATGGCAAAGATTATAGTTGAAAACTTAAACAAGTATTACGACAACGGCTTTCACGCCGTCAAAGATGTCAGCTTTGTAGCTGAAGACAAAGAGTTTATGGTGCTCGTAGGCCCTTCAGGCTGCGGTAAGACCACCGTTTTGCGCCTGATTGCCGGCTTGGAGGAAATCTCCAGCGGTGATATATATATCGGGGATACTTTGGTGAATAATAAGCAGCCCAAAGAACGTGATATCGCTATGGTCTTCCAAAACTATGCCCTCTATCCGCATATGAGCGTGTATGATAACATGGCTTTTGCGCTGAAGCTGCGCAAGGAAAGCAGAGCCGAGATCAAGAAGAAAGTGGATCATGCGGCGGGGCTTTTGGGCATTGAAAGCATGCTCAAGCGTAAGCCTGCTCAACTCTCCGGCGGTCAGAGGCAAAGGGTTGCCTTGGGGCGCGCAATCGTTCGCAATCCAAAGGTTTTCCTCTTTGATGAGCCGCTCTCAAACCTTGATGCAAAGCTCAGGGTTGCCATGCGTGCGGAGATCGTTAAACTTCATAGAACGCTTGAGAATACAATGATATATGTCACTCATGATCAGGTGGAAGCGATGACCATGGCAGATAGGATCGTGGTGATGAAAGACGGCATACTCCATCAGATCGATACCCCGCTTGATATCTATAATAGCCCTGCAAACCTCTTTGTTGCGGGCTTCATAGGCAGTCCGGCGATCAATATCGTGCATGGCAAGCTTGTCGCTAAAGATGGTGCGCTTGCTTTTGACGGTGAGGATTTCCATCTGAAACTCACGCCGGATCAAGCTGAAAAGCTTAAAGCTTATGAGAATAAGCCCATCATCATGGGTGTGCGTCCTGAAGATATCTATGATGCGCGCCACGATGCAATGGCAGATTTCCCGCAGCAATTCACCCCCGTCTGCGATCTCGTGGAGCCCTTGGGCAATGAATATCACGTATTGCTAAAGGCGGGTGATCACGGCTTTACTGCGCGCTTTGATCCTAAAGACTTGCCGCAGATGGGCGAGAAGCTGCTCGTCTCTGTGGATATGGTGAAAGTCCACTTCTTTGATCCTGAAAGCGAAATAACTATCTACTGATAAAGAGCCGTTTAAGTGGCTGCGAGATACACGCGAGGGAGTCCCGAATGCCTCCTAAATATGGTGGCAAGCTCTTCGATGGAACTTGGTAGCTATGTTACGCTCATCTTATGTCTTTTCTTTGTTCTGATGGCGGGCTCCTTGGGTGCTGTCAGATCGTCGGCTGCGGCATTGGCTTTGGCGGATGTATCGCTGCTTTCGGATAGCGCAGATGCCACTGCAATCTCTCCAATCGCTGATGTAGCGGGCATTGCTTTTTCTTATATCAGCCCTTTCTCTACGCCGGGAATACATCTCTGTGGTCTTCATCAGAGCTTCAAGGTGGGTGAGTTTAAGTTCGGCGCAGGAACGGGATACCTCAATCATGAAGACTATACGGCGCACAATCCTTACCTCAATGCGGCATGGCTGAAGAGCGGCTTTGCACTGGGAGCAAGTCTGCATCTGGATTATGACAGCGTGGGCGATGACGGAGAGTATCGCTTCGGCGGAGACATCGCTATGGGATACTCCTACAAGGATTACAGGGCGGAAGCAAGATGCTTGGATATAGGCGGCGAGGAAGCCGAGATGGGCGTCTTTCTTGCAAAAGAGATCAATGAAGCGGTGAGCCTCGGCGGGGGCTATGTTCATCCCAAAGCCGAGAAGGGCTCATTGAGGGTTGCCATGACATATAAGCTGCACGAAAACCTTGATATATATGGTTCTTGGATGCACTACCCCGCGTCTTTCGGCGGCGGAGTGAGGCTGAGCCACGATAAGCTAAGGCTGATCTATAGCATGAGAACGCACACCGAGCTGCGCCCTTCACACGGACTCTCCTTGGAATATGGCTGGTGAGGGAGAGCTATGACTATCAACACACAGGTAATACAACAGATTATATACATAGGATTTATGGAGCGTAAATCGTGAATAAGAATACTATTATTTTGATGATTATTATCTGCCTCTCTTTCGGGCTTGCCCTCGCGCAGGAACTGAGTGAAGAGCTATATTTAGACGAACTCGCGGATCAGATGCTGGAAGAGGTATATCTCGGCTTTGAGCCCTATACTTTAGGACTGAAGCTCGCCGGTAAAATGGGGAGATTGCCCTATACTCTGAACACATTACAGGTAAATGCAGAGCGTTGGCGACTGCAAGCGGGCATGAAGACGGACTTTTACGATCTTAATTTAGGCTCCTATACAAAACCTGATACTGGCAACAGGTTCGCTGCCAATATACAGCTTTCTTATGACGATATGATCTATCTCGGTGCGCTGAATCCCGTATTCGGCAAGGGTTTACTCTTCAGGGAAAGCAGGGATGGACGCAGCTTTAACAGTGCGCCTGATCCTATGAACTATACTCCTTTCGGCCTCGGAGTAAGGCTTGATAGAGATATGATGTATGTGACAGCGCTGTATAGCGTTGTGAGTCGTATGGCGCAGCTGAGGGACGACAAGATAGCGCGCCTTTATGCTACGAAAGCGCATGATGATTTTAAGGTTCAAGAACATGTAGCTGCACTGAGTTTGGGCTATGAATCTGAGAGTTTACAGGGCGGGATCATGCTCGCCACGCAGAACTATAGCAAAGGCTTTAGCAAGGACGAGATAGAGAAAGACTTACTCAACCTCAACTTAATGGCAGGATATCACACGGATAAGAACCGGATAAGCGGCGAATTAGGCTTGCAGACGACAGGACTGGCAGGCAAAGCCGAGTGGGAAGGCAAGTGGGATAACTTCACCCACAAGTGGCATTATCGACACTTGGGCGACTATCAACTGCCTGCTTATGCGAAGAGTGTTTACTTTAAAGAGCAGCGGCATCAAGAAGAGCTGGGCGGCGCGCTCTGCTTGGATTTGGACAGACGTTCTAAGCTGAGACTGAGCAGCACGGCAAACAAGCTGACAGATAGCCCCGGTAAGAACAAATGGATGCTAAATAGCGGCGCAGATTACAGCTACGGCAACAGAGGACACAAGCTGAGCCTTGCAGTAAGGCGCATAGACCGCGAGCTTCTCGCCCAGTATGATGAGGGCTATCTTTCCACGATTCCGGGGAACTGGCGCTTCCTGATCGGCGGCGAAGTGCGCGTTGCCAAACACGTATCCATCACACAATCAGCCCGCTATCACCACCAAGAAAAGAAGGCTTCGCTGAATAGCGGCTTTGTATGGAACCAAGGCGTAAGATGGGAGCAAGAGCACTTCTGGGCATTTCTCGGCGCAAGGCTACACAACAGCACGAACCATGCGATGGTATTACTCAGTGATGACGAGAGCGGATATGAGAGCCTGAGCAAGGACGGCATCCGCGGAGAGCTTGAGCTGGGCTGTAAATTCAAGGCAGGAAGAGGCAGGATAAGATATATTGAATACGGTGATGCAAGAGAGCTTTACATGATCTTCGGCATCACAATTCATAGATTGCCCTAAGTGCTTGCAGGGCATTGATGTCGCATCTTAGCAGCGTCCGTTTCGGAGGCACGAAAGACGGGTAAGAGATGTCTTCTCGAAGATAGCTCTCCACCGCGACTTTGCTGTATTGAGCCACGCTTTCAAAGGGC
>DUNQ01000024.1 GCA_012839325.1 Candidatus Cloacimonadota bacterium | reverse complement strand
TCTTGGTCGAGTAACGCCCTCGTTGCCCATGAAACCTTAAAAATTGTGCGCAGCACCCCCAAATAACGCGAACGCCGTGAGCCTATTCCCACATGGACTGTGCAAATTCCAAAGATATGCGCCGTCGGCGCATGCGTAAACGGGGGCGTTTACGCACCAAAAACAGAAAGCTCTGCTTTCTCAGGCAACAAGATGTTGCCTGCCCAAACCCATGCGCAGAGCGCATTCCCTGCAACTGTAGCGCTGGCTTCCAGCCGGCCGTCTCGCTGACTTCAGTCGGCTTTTAAAAAGGCTTCGGTTGGGCAACATGACGCGGCCGGGGTTGGAACATCTTGTTCCAACGAGCGTCATCTTCCGCTCTTGGTCGGGTAACGCCCTCGTTGCGATGCCCACCCACAACCGGGGTCGGAACGTCCTCGTTGCGACAAGAAAACGAAGTTTTCTACTCTTTTCTTGGTCGGGTAACGCCCTCGTTGCCCATGAAACCTTAAAAAAAGTGCGCAGCACCCCCAAATAACGCGAACGCCGTGAGCCTATTCCTATATGGACTGTGCATTTTGAAAGATATGCGCCGGTGGCGCTTGCGGCAACGAGGACGTTCTCGCCCCAAAGTGTGGGCAAACTCGCTACACCGCCCGCGACAGCAGCGAAGCATTCGTTAAATCTCTAAATCGGCGAGCGAAGCGAGCATCAAGTTTACATAACATTTTCTGACTCTAAACTATTTTCAACTTTTTCACCTCATCGGAACATATTGATATTCAAAGCCTTATATGCCATTCTCAAAACTGACTATTTTCATGATGAAAAATAAATCGCGTTTTTGGCCACAATTTTGGGTTTTGGGCTCCTATATAAAAGTAGAGGGTGCTGATCATCAAGTTGGATTCTTTCGCGTCCTCGTGTCGAGTTTTAAGTTGCAAGCGGGGACACTTGCAATCCACCAACGAGGTCAGCCCATGCTCTATAGTTCTTTTATAAGTGTATAGTTGTGTAAAAATTTGTGAAAAATTAAGGCTCAAAGTGAATGTGGAAGCCACGGGGCGAAGCTGTGCAAATTAGCTGCAAGAGTAGAAAGCGGGACTTTCTCGGTTAACGAGGAAGTTCCCGCCCCAATTGAATTTGTTGGATTCGACACGTCCCCGTATCGAGATATTTAATGCAAACGGGGACGTTTGCAATCCACCGAAGGCTCTTGGGCAACGGGGACGTTCCCGCCCCAAAGTGTGGGCACGATCTTAAGGTCGTGCCCATAACTCCACAAAAATAAAAACATTGCATAAATCACGAATACGCCAATAAATGCTTGACAGATGGTGAAACATAATCTATATTGTCTATGCCTAACCTGGAGGTTGAAATGAAAAGATTACTGTTTTTGATTTTGCTTATATGCCCACTACTTATTTTCGCACAGATGTCGCTCCCCACCATCCCGGGCGACACCGCGGAAGACGAACGTTTTGAAGATACTGACAATACGGAGTGGGGATTCGGCGTTATCGTCGGCTCAATTTCCCACAACGGTATAGCTTACTCTCAGCTTCGCATACGACCTGAGATCAATCTCGGCAAATTTGGCTTTGGCTTGGACTTAGACTTTCTTTTCAGTCCCGACGGTTCTCTTCGCAAAGATGATTGGGATGATTGGCAAGACTATATCGACAAGATCTTTTTTATCCGCTGGGCAAATCGTAATGATCCCATCTATTTCAAAGCAGGCTGCTTCCCCAGCTATACGCTTGGCAATGGCCTTATCTTTGATCATTACACAAATATGACCCGCTATCCCGAGGTTAAGAACGTTGGCGCTCAGGTAGGTTTCAACATCCCCACGCTAAATATTGGCGGCGAGATCTTTACTCATAACATCTACAAGAATGAGATACTTGCAGCCACCGCTCATATCAAACCCCTCAGTATGCTCAGCATCCCCTATCTCAAAGATATCAAGCTGGGACTAAACTTCGGAGTTGATCGCGATCAGTATGCAAAATATATTGATAGTGATGGCGATGGCATCCCGGATGTCTACGACAAATTCCCCAATGACAAAAGATATTGGTTGGATACAGATAATGACGGCATCCCCGATGAAATTGATATTGATATAAACGGCACCGGACTGATTGACCATCCCAGTATAAACCCTTATGTGGGTGATATATATCCCGGAATTACTGCCGGTGCGGACTCCACAGCTTTCAACTGGCACATAGTGCAAGATCAAGCCACCAAGATAAAGAAAGCTAAGTCCTTGTATATAAGTAGCATTGACTACAGCCTCCCCATCATAGATACTGATAGATTGAAGCTGCAAAACTACGGTGAATTTGCCATAATCAACGGCCATGGCAATGGCTTGATCTTCCCCGGCTTTGGTGCAAAGTTCTTCATCTTTGATGCCAAGCTTGAGATGCGAACCTTCTCAAATGGCTTCGTCCCCGGATTTTTTGACAGACTTTACGATGAACAGCGCTCCAAGTTCCACACCACCATAGAAAGCTGTGACGATCTGAATGTATGCTATAGAAGCTATGGCCTCAGCACCAAAGAAGATCTGCTCAATGATGCTTATTCCTCCGTAGGTTGGTTTGGCTTTGTTCGTGCAAGCATACTCGATTTTGCCTATTTCAAGATAGCATACCAAGATATGTATTCCAGTAAAAACACCATAGGACAATCACTATGGTCCAGCGTTACAGTGAACCCTACTTTCATCCCAAACCTCGAAGAAGCGGGAATATATTATAGCCAAGTTCACTCGAAGTATATCAATTTCATGAACCCTCGTAATGAAGCGGCTTCACTTACCGGCAGAGTTCAATACCAGCTCTCGGAATCCACAAGCATGGTTGCTTCTTATAGCGAGACTTATCAAGATATAAACCAGGATGGAGTGATAAAAGGAAAAGACGAGATTATCTCTACTTTCAATATGGGCGTGCAGTTCAAATTTTAAGTTGCTCACTGCGTTCGCCGATTTAGCGTTTTAGCGAGAAGAAGCATCGCTGTTGCGGCCGGTATGGGAACGCCCTCGTTGCCATGAGCAACACTGTTGCGGTCGGTATGGGAACGCCCTCGTTGCCATGAGCAACAGCACTCCCTTCTTGGCGGGTAATATGACGCGGTCGGTGCGGTGACATTCTGTCGCCGCGAGCATCATCTTCCGCTATTGGACAGCTAACCCTTTCGTAACAATGACTTTAGTCGGCCTCAAACAGATAGCAGTGCTTTCTTAGGCAACGAGGGCGTTGCCTAACCAATAAAAACATAAAAAGCAAAGCTTTCTGCGGCAACGGGGACGTTCCCGCCCCAAAAAAGGAATGCTGTCGCTCATGGCAACGAGGACGTTCCCAACCCGAAGCCTTTTTTGAAGCCTGCGCTACGAAGGGCTCAGCCCGACTCAGGGAGGAAACAGCCAAAAAAAAGAAAACCCCTCTCAGTCGAAACCAAGAGGGGATATTTATCTTAATACTAAGATGTTTTATTTAACCGAGATCACTTCCACAACCTGAGGAATCTCTTCCTTCACGATTCTTTCGATTCCGGCTTTGAGGGTGAGGGTAGCCATAGGGCAGCCAACGCAGGCACCCTTGAGGCGTACTTCCACCACATTATCTTCACGGATGTTGACGAGTTCAACATCGCCACCATCTGCCTGGATTGCAGGGCGAACCTTATCCAGTACAGATTCGAGTTTTTCTCTGTCTATCATTATCTTTCCTTTCCTTTACTGGATGTTAGAGATGCTGATTACTTTGCCATCCGGCTGGAAGAATTCTGCACCATCTTCGCTATGGGTAGCGATTTTGACTGCTCCATCTTCGCCATCGAGGTACCAAGACTTCTCGAAAGGCTTATAGCGAAGTGCAATTTCTTCACCGGGATTGCTCATATCTTCGAGCATCACTTCATTTTGACGGATGATGATTTTGAGATCTTTTCCGTCGTGATTTGCATATTTGATAATTTCTTCGTTTTCGCCCATAGCCATGGGATTGCTGCCTGTCCAAAATTCGATAGTGTTGAACAAGACCACGTCTGCAAAGCTGGCAATGCCATATACGGGAACCCAGCTCAATACATAAAACATGACCTGATTCATCCACTTATCACCAAAGTTTTCGTTAAAAGTATAAACCTTTCTTATGGCTGCAAAGTTTCCGAAGCAACCTGCGACGCCTACTGTCATCATGACAAACAGCATCAATACGCTAACGAGTTTGATCGTCCTTTTCATTGTGTAATCTCCTTGTTTTTCTTATCACTACGCGTGCTGAGGAAATAGAACGCAGGTATCACGATAAGGGTTAGCAGGGTAGAAACCACTATTCCACCGATGGAAACTATTCCCATAGACATCCTCATTTCTCGTCCTGCGGAACCGATTCCCAAAGCCATGGGAAGCATTCCTATGACGATTGCCAGGGTGCTCATGACTATCGGCTTTAGCTTCATCATTCCCGCTTCCAATAGCGCGTCATGCGAGTTCATTCCTTCTTTACGCTTCATGTTCACATAGTCTAATATTAATATAGCGTTATTTACCACTATGCCAACAAGCATTATTATTGCAAGCATAGAAAGAATGTTTATTCCCACTCCGGAGAAGAACAATGCAAGCACCACTCCTATGAGCGCAAGCGGCACGGTCGACAAGATAATCAACGGCTGGGTAAAGCTTTCCAGGATCGCAGCGAGCAGCATATATGTTAAAAGAACGGCGATAAAGAAAGTTCTGATCATATCACCAATTGTTTCACTTAACATCGTTGCTTGCTGTCCCATACGGACTCTATATCCGCTGGGCAGCTTAAATCCACTGAGTCTGCGCGTGATTTCTGAATTTATACTACCGGTGGTATATCCTTTCGCCGCGTTTCCGCTGATCTCGATAGATTTGTATCTATCCAGGTGAATCAGGCGATGCACACCGGGCGCAAAGTCTGTATCCACAAGCTGTGAGAGCAGATAGTTTTGTCCATTCACGAGAATATTCAGGTTCAAAATCTTATCGGGATGATTCACGTCTTCTTCCGGGAGCGTGAGGCGTATGTCATATTGATTTCCGCCTTCGCGGTAGTAGGTGGCAACAATGCCTTCAATACTACTACGCAAGCCCACGGCGAGCTCATAGACCGTTGCACCTATCTCTGCTAATTTCTCGCGTTTAGGATACAGTGTAAGCTCAGTAGTACCCGGCCTGGAGCTGGTATCCAAGTTCAAAAGCCCGGGAATATCGCGAATTCTATCCATAACGTCAAACTTGAGTTCTTCGAGAACTTCTTGATCTTGACCTTGCAGGTAGAAGTTCACCCCGGAGCCACCCATTGCCATATCCGTTGTTCCGCTAACTTTGATCAGCGCATTCGGGATATCGGCAAGGTCTTGTGTGATCACGTTCACCATCTCCAAGGTATTACGTTTTCTGAGTTTCGCATCTATGAGCTCGATATCGGAGCCGCCCATATTGGTGCCTTGGCTCATCATACCGCTGGAGCCTATACTGCTTACCACATGCGCCACTTCAGGATATTTCACAACCTTGTCGTTAACAGTTTTCACTACCTTTGCAGTTTCTTCGAGATTAGTTCCTTCGGGAAGCTCGATTGAGATATTCACAGAGCCTTGGTCCATTGCCGGCATAAGTTCAAAACCTAAGCCCGGAACGAGGAAGAAGCTTCCTATGAGCATGAAAACGGAAAGCAGAAGGACGCCGAAGCTGGTAGCTTTACTACGCAAGACAAAGCTCATCATACGCTGATAGCCACGCCCAAAGCTTTCAAACCATTTATCAAATCTTTGTCCGAACTTACCCACCTTTCGCTCTTCCGGAAGGATGATCGATGCAAGCATGGGTACGATGGTGAAAGATGAGATGAGTGAGAAAATCGTAGCAAATGCCACCGTGAGCGCAAATTCTTTAAGAATTCCGCCAACCATAGATTGCATCTGCGCAACGGGCAAAAAGACCGCGATATTAGTAAGGGTGGAAGCCAAAACGGCAACCGTGATTTCGGATGTGCCCGTAAAGGCAGCTTTCTTGCTATCACTTCCCAAAGCTTTGTGGCGGAAGATATTCTCGATCACCACCACGGAGTTTGTCACCAAGATTCCCACCGCAGTAGAAAACCCTGTCAATGTGAGCATATTGAGCGTAAAGCCCAAAGATTTCACAAAGATAAAGGTAGAAATCATGGAGATGGGCATGGAAAGCGCCACGATGAATGTGCTCCTGATATCATGTAAAAACAGGAACAGTATCAATCCCGTGAGCAAGATTCCCAGCCAAATAGTCGTCATAGTATCACGCACAGTTGCCTTGGTGAAATCACTATCATCACGAATCACGTTCAAGCTGGCATCCGGAGGCAATTCACTGCGCAATTCCGGAAGAATCTCATACACGCTCTCGGCTATGCTCACCACGTTTCCGTCTGAGCTTTTGGTGATGGATACACGAACTACGTTATCGCTTTCAACTTCTTCTATTGCATTGAAATATGTACTACGTTGGTTGATCTTTTCATGGGTATCCAAAACAGTAGCCAAGCTGCCTAATTTCTTAGGTCCGGCTTGGGTTGGGATATCCATGTTTTCGATCTCTTCCACGCTGGAAAATTCGCCTTTGAGACGAACTGAATATTGTTGCGTTCCTGCCTCGAAGCTACCCGCCGGCATATCTAAGTTTTGCGCAGCGATCATCTGATTGAGCATCATGGGAGAGATGGTATTTTGATAAACCACACGGTTTGGCAGCTCTATTCCTATCTCGCGCTTTGCTCCGCCTCTGATATTTACTTGGGCTACACCCTCGATCTGCGAGAGCCTTTCTTTGATATGGCCATCGGCGAGTTCATAGAGATCGCGGCTGTCCATATTACCGGAAAGAACCAAGTCCATGAAGGGCATTGCGCTGAAATCAAACTTTTGAACGGATGGTCTCTCTACCCCATCGGGCAGTTCTCTTAAGATGCCGTCAACCTTGTCTTTGACTTCCGCATTGGCAATGTTAACGTCCTTTTTCTGTTCAAAAGCAACCATCACGATGGAAACGTTTTCCACCGAATAGCTTTGTATATAGTCAATTTGCGGCACCGTAGCAGCCACTTCTTCGATCTTATCTGTCACTTGCGATTCCACCTCACGTGGTCCCGCGCCGGGATAAACCGTTATAACCGAAACGAAGGGTAAATCCACGTCCGGCATAAGGTTTAGCGGCAGATCAAAGTAGGCAAGTGCACCAAACACCACAAAGACCAATACTGCCATCGTCACGAGGACGGGGCGGTCAATGGAGAGTTTTGCTAAAAACATGTTTATCTATCCTCAATAATTCTAATTTTAACACCTTCGCTGAGTGATCTCAGCCCCTCGGTGATTACCATATCGCCATCTGAAAGTCCTTCTGTCACCTCATAGCGAAGCAAGTCGCTGAGTCCCAAACCAACCTTTGCTTTTTTGGCGATGCCATCATCTGCCAACCAAACATAGCTTTCACCATTTTGGCGAACGATGTTTTCCCTATCCAAAACAAAGACATTCTTTTTGCTTTCTACCAGCATGCCGAGCTCTGCCGTCACGCCGAAATTCAAGTCTCTGCGAAAGCCGGGGAAAGTGGCTTCCACGCGGAATGCTTTGCGCATGGGATCCATTGCCATGGCGATTTCCGTCACTCTGCCATTGATGGAGACATCTCCCCAATTTGCACGTACGGTAGCGCCCTTCTTGATTCTGGAAATCTCACTTTCAGGAACCATGATGGTGGCTTTGTAGCCATCCGTGGAGCTGATCGTAAAGAGATCTTGTCCCGGATAGGTGCGATCTGAAGTGTTCACCATGATATTTGTCACCACACCGCTAATCGGCGCACGTACGAATATCATTTGTTCACTGGAAGCAAGATTCGCCTTTGCAACCTTGTATTGGGTGTCCACGTTGTCAAAATCTTGTTGCGAGATAGCTCCCTGATCTTTCAGGCGGCTCATTCTCTCGTGAATTGCCTCAATGCTCTCAAAGGCGGTCTTTGCCTGTTGATACTGTGCAGAAGGGCTGTTCTCAGGGAAAGTGAGTATTATGTCATCTTTCTCTACTCTATCGCCGATCTTCACCTTGATCTCGGTGACCACATCGCTGAGCATGGCTTGAGTGGAGGTTTCTTTTATTCCGCTGAGTGCGGCATTGTATCTCAGATACTGTTCAAAATTTGTGAGCGCCATCTCTTGGGTGCGTACGGGGATTCCCAGCTCATCGTAGAGCTGGTCAAGGCTCTTGGCATCATCCTGCTTTTGGCCGCATGCGCTGATCATCATCAAGATACCAAGCGCTATTATCAAATATATTCTTCTGTTTTTCATTTCTTACTCCGAAACTAATTTATAACCAATGGATTTTGTAAGTTCTCTTTCTGCGGCGATAACTTCATATATCGCTGCGATATATTGCATTTTGATGGAGGAAAGCATGGTCTGGGCGTCAAAAACTTCCAGCTGTATTCCCATCTGATTTTCATATCTTAATTGAGCGAGTTCTAAATTGCGCTCTGCCATACGGATATTCTGCTGATGAACCTCATAATTTTGCATAGCATGCGTGAGTTTATGATGATTTTGTTTGATCTGCAAGCGAATGAGATCGCGGGTATTTTCTTCCTGCAATCTCGCCATATCCAAGTCGTGGCGAGCGTAGCTGATCTTGTTGCTATTGGAAAGCCCGGTGAATATGGGAATGCTGAAGCCTATCCCTACGCTATATTGGGTTCCAAAGTCGTCTTTTTTGATCGCATATTCATCTGCCGCAGTAAATAATGATGCGCTTGCATTCAGCGCAACATTGGGCATGAAATTGCTTCTTTCCGCTTTGAAAGTAAGCTCTTTGATCTGTGTTGCTATGTTCAAAAGTTCCAGTTCGGTTCGCTCTCCCATGGCGATCTCTTGCGCCTCTTCCAAGCTGAGCTCGGGGATGTGTGGCATCACAAATTCGCCTTCGGGAACGATGTCTTCACCTTCCGCGCCGATCTGCTTGCGGAAGGCTTCGAGAGCCATTTCATAATCGTTTTCGGCTTTGAGTAAGCCGGGCTCCATCTTTGCAACTTCCAATTGAGCTCTGAGCAATTCAAATTCCGAAATCTGACCTTCGCTTTCAAAGATCTGAATTCTATTTAGATGCGCCCGAGCCGTTGCCAGCGCTTCTTCTTGAATCTCTACCACCTTCTTTGCCAGAAGTGAGGCATAAAATAGCTGCGTGGTTTGCAAGATAACATCTTGCTCTTTCACGCTATATTGCAGCCTCTGAATGCTGCGATATCTATCCACGCCTTTGATTCCATTGATCAGCTTGCCCCCTAAAAAGAGAACTTGCTCCATCTTGAGTTGCATCGCCAAAGAGCCTTCTTCTTGCGGTGAAGTAGGAACCATGTTTTCCGTAATGCCATCTAAAACGCCGGCAAGCATCCAATCATGCTGGGTGGCTTGCGTGGGGTCTAACATGTCCATAACGCTCGGCATTGTCACATTTTTTACCTTATCGGGAAGATAGGTCTTAGAAAGGCTATATCCTCCCTGAAGACTGATCTGGGGCAACAAGGTGCCTCGAACGTCATAATATTGATTATCAGCCTTGGATACTTCCATCTCCGCCATCAGCAAGTCTTTATTGTTTTGCCGGGCGAGTGCTATGCTCTCTTCAAGAGTTATCCCAAAAAGAGAAAGCGAAAGTCCTACGCTGAGGATAAGTGTTATCCATTTTTTCATTATCAACCTCTTTTAACTATTCCATACATAATGAGTTGCACGATAATCTCGTGATCGCGCTCGATGCGTTTTAAAAGCGCATCAAAATCTGTAAACATCAAAGGAGCGTTTCCTACGAGAAACCAATCGTTTATCACCTCTAAAAGCCTGTCATGAGGGATGTCTTTTGCAATCATATCCTCGGCTATCCCTTCGCTGACGATCTCTTCGAGAATCTCAAGCATATTTACGCTGATCTTCTGATGAAAATCCTCAAACTCGCCACCATAGTTGAAGGGAAGATTGTGCAGTCCTTCAAGCCAAACCTGCATGTCGTTGCAGATATATTTGATGGGCGCGAGGATGAAAAACCTCAGTTTGTTTTCAAATCCCTTTTGCTCTTTGAGTTGACGGCGGATCTCGCTGACAAAAGTCTGAGCCTGAGTCGCTACAACATTGAGAAAAAGCTCCTGTTTATTTTTAAAATAATAGTAGATCGTTCCTTTTGCGATGCTCGCCTCGTCGGCAATATCGTTCAAGGAAGTCTTACTATAGCCATATTTAGAAAAAACCCTCGTGGCTATATCGAGGATTATCTGTTTCTTGTTTTCAGCTTGATTCATATCAATGTGTTTTTGTAAATATTTAACTCCTTAATCAATAGTTCCTTGCGTGCATCTAATATTCAGCAATAAAGCCGGATGCACCATATATATGCTCAAAGATTAAAAAGCCGGTGAATCTGTCAACAACTTTCTGACCTTTTGAGTATAATAGTCAGTTATTTTGTAAAAGCAAGCTTTATTTTGCATAGCTTGCCTATTGGATTCAGGTCATGATATGGTCATGATGTGGTCATCGCCATGAGCATATCATTAACGGAAGGTGAGCTGAACCCAATGGGTAAGGAGCGGATAAAGTCCATTGGTGATCCGGTTTTGGAGCTGTTTGCTTTTTGTTTTCTTTTGTTGTGCTTGACGGATTCCTGATATTTATATGTGATGTGTTTGCATCTTTAATAAGAATGCGAAATAATTTTTGTAATTTCGGAGAGCCGGATGGAAAGTCTCAAGCAAAAGATCCACCATATTTTGGAGGAAAAGTTTGGATACAGCGAGTTTTTGAGTGCGCAGGAAAGGATAATATTAGGTCTTTTAAAGGGTAAATCGCTCTTGGCGGTGATGCCTACGGGCTCGGGTAAATCCCTTTGTTATCAGCTTCCGGCGTTGGCGCTTGAAGGCTACGCACTGGTAGTCTCGCCCATGATCTCGCTCATGAAAGATCAGGTTATGCAAATGCAGGATTTGGGAATCCCTGCGGCGATGCACAACAGTCTGCAAAGCGAAGAGGAGCAAGCTGAGGTGCGCATGCGTCTTGGTCAAGGCGAGTTGAAGCTGCTCTATCTTGCGCCTGAAACGCTGTTTCAACCATTCATGCAGAGTCTGCTGAGGCAAAATCCGCCCTCGCTTATCGCAATCGATGAAGCGCATTGCATCTCCATGTGGGGGCATGACTTCCGTCCTGAATATCGGGAACTTGCGCGGCTGAAAGATAGCTTCCCGAGCGTGCCGATAGTTGCGCTCACGGCTACAGCCATCCCCAAGGTGCAAGACGACATCTGCGATCAGCTGGGTATAGCGCGCAAGAATAAGATTGTAGAGAGTTTTGATAGGGAGAATCTTTTGCTTTTGGTGGAGCCTAAAAAGGATAGTATCAAGCGTTTAGTGGGCTTTTTAAACGAGCGTAAAGGGCAAAGCGGCATCATCTATTGCCTTTCCAGAAAGCGCACGGAACAGATAGCTAAGCGCCTTAGAGGCGAGGGCTTTGATGCCTTGCCATATCACGCCGGGCTTTCAGACGAGGAGCGGCATAAAAATCAGGAAGACTTTATCAATGAGAATTGCTCAATCATAGTTGCAACCGTGGCTTTCGGCATGGGGATAAATAAACCTAACGTGCGCTATGTGGTGCATTTAGATCTCCCAAAAAGCCTGGAGAATTATTATCAAGAGATTGGCAGAGCGGGCAGGGACGGACTTAAGTCCACCTGTCTTTTGTTTTATTCTTTGGCGGATCTGAGGATATTAAAGCGCATTATTCAAACCGATAACGAGCTTTTACAAAGGCAAAATCAGGCGCATTTGGAGGCTATGATAAGCTATGGTAGGTCCAAGGCTTGCCGTAGGATACCGCTACTAAGATGGTTCGGCGAAAAGTATGAGAAAGAAAACTGCGGGATGTGTGACAATTGCCTGCATAAAAAGGCTGAGCAGACGGATGTGAGCACGGAGGCGCAAAAGCTGCTTTCGGCAATATTCCGCGTTGAGGAAAAGTATCCCATCACGCGCATTGTCAAGATCTTGCGGGGTTCGCGTGCTAAAGAGATATTGGACGCGGGCGATGATGAGCTCAGCGTTTGGGGCATAGGAAAAGATTTCAGCGAACACAGTTGGCTTGCGCTTTGTGAACATCTCAAAGAGGCGGGCGCAATCTCAACGGGATATCCCGGGTTCAGGCTGGTTTTGGGAGCTTCCGCGCGAGATATTCTCACGGGTAAAAGCAAGTTCTTCATGCCTTCATCTCAGATCGAGCGCAGCCTGAAGATCAGCAAAGAGAGTGATATAGATAGGGATTGGGATGAAACGCTATTTAAGAAGCTGGCAGAATTGCGCAGGTTTTTGGCGCAGCAAAAGCGGGTTCCGCCCTATGTGGTCTTTTCGGATCGTAGCCTACGAGCCATGGCGCAAAGCTTTCCCATCACTGACGGGGAGTTCCTGAAGATACACGGTGTGGGTGAATTTAAGCTGCGCGAATATGGCGAAAGCTTCATGCAGATCATCTCACTTCATCGCGATGAGATCGATGCTGAACATGCCGCGCACAAAGCTCTTGTTTAATCAGCGGAAGACACTCTCTATCAGCTCTTTATATCGTATCTGAGATAGGCGTGCAGCATGTAGAGAACCTTGTCGAAATCCTTGTCTCCGGGGATGATGACATCGGCGTTCTTTTTGCTGGGCTCTATGAAGGCTGCGTGTGAGGGTTTAACCGTTTCCATATATTGATTTAGCACGCCCTCCACCTCGCGCCCGCGTTCAACTATATCGCGAGCAAGTCTGCGCGAAAGCCGCGTATCCGAATCTGTATCGACATAGATCTTAAGATCGGAAAGCTCCACGAGTTCGGGGTAATAAAGCGCAAAGATTCCCTCAAGTATGATAACATCGGCCTCAGCCACGCAGAGCTTGCCTTCCACGCGGCTATGGAGCTTAAAATCGTAATCGGGAACGTTCACGGCGCGTCCGCTGAGCATCTGCCGTAAGTCTTCCATCAACAGCTCTTTATCTATAGAGGCGGGATGGTCGAAATTCACCTTTGCGCGCTCTTCTAAACTGAGATGAGCGAGGTCTTTATAATAATAATCGTGGGATACGATCACGGTCTTGAGATCGTGTAGCCTGCGCCCTATCGCCTCTGCAATCGTGGTCTTGCCGGAGCATGTCCCACCTGCAATGAGGATGAGTCTTGCCTTACTATTCATAACTTTTCCATTATATGCTATTTTCACAGCGCAAATATTCCGCGAGCAGACGGTAAAGATCATACATAGCAACAGGTTTGGCTATAAAATCGTCCACGCCTGCATCAAAGCTACGCACACGGGTCTCGTCCAAGGCGGAAGCTGTGTAGGCAATAATCGGGGTGTGCTTGCCTTTGTCAAGATCTCTTTTGCGCATCTCAATAGTGGTTTGGAAGCCATCTATTTGCGGCATAAATAAGTCCATCATCACGAGGTCGAAATCCTGATCGTTATAGAGCTCAAGCGCCTCTACCCCATCTTTTGCCAACACCGCATCTATTCCCCAGCTTTCCAATTGTTTCATCGTCATCAGCTGGTTCAGCTCGTCGTTTTCCACCAGCAAAATGCGCCCACAGAGCTTTTCAAGATCTTGTATTCTCACATATTCCGGTTCGTCTAAGATGCGCTCTTCATCCTCGTAATCTTTGAAAGAGATGATGAAGAAGAAGTTGCTGCCTTTGCCGGGCTCACTTTCAACCCAGATGAAGCCGTTCATCAGCTCTACCAATCTTTTAACGATTGCCAAGCCTAAGCCCGTGCCGCCATATTTTGCGACAATGCTGTTGTCTGCCTGGGTGAAATTGTCGAAGATATCTTGCTGTTTGTTTACGTCTATGCCCATTCCCGTGTCGGACACGATGAAGAGGATGCGGGTCTCACTCTCGGAGCTGGTATAGACTTCGGCTGAGAGGGTGATCCTGCCGCGCTCCGTAAATTTGATGGCATTTTGTAGGAGATTTACCAAGATCTGCCTGAGCCTGTAAACATCGCCCATTATCATCGGCGGGATGCCTTCTTGGACTAAGGTGTGGAGAAACACTCCTCTTTCTTCAAAAAGTGGCGCAAATTCTTTTGCCATCTCGTCGAAGAGGGTTCTGAGGTTGAAATTGCGCGGGACGAGCTCCATCTTGCCGCTCTCTAATTTTGAGTAGTCCAGGACGTCGTTCACTATCCTCAACAGGCTGAATCCGGAGTTGAACATGATCTCATATATCTCTCGTATTTCGGGAGTTGCGGGCATCTGCATGAGAACTTGGAGGAAGCCGGTGAGTCCATTGAGCGGAGTTCTGATCTCGTGGCTCATTGTGGCTAAATAGTGGCTTTTTGTGCTGCTGGCATCAATCACGCTTTGCATCTTTTCATAGATGGCGGCTTCTTTATCTTTTTGTTGGGTAATATCCACCATGTAGGAGAAATAGCACTCGCGCTCACGGTGTGGACAGAGCGCTTTCAATATGAAATCCATTACCCAAATCATCTTTCCTTCCGGGCTCAGCATCCTGTAAGTGACGGCGATATTGTCGTTTAACTCTATCTCTTCAACGGATTTACGAATCCTTTCTCTGTCTTCGGTAAAGATGAGAGAAAAATAGTTGAAATCGGGCTGCGTCACCGTCTCGGGATCGAAGCCCCAGCTGCGGAAACTTGCGGAAATATAAAAGATATTATGAGTGGAAGAGCTCTTTTTGCTAACCACCGATGGGCTCTTTTTAAAGCCTTCTTGCCATATCGTGTTATCTCGTTTTAAGTTGTCTATCTTTTCTCTGAGTTCGGCATGCTTTCGCTGGTGTATAATCGATTGCTTGCGGCAACGATTGAGCATAACTATAAAAACAATGAAGAGCAGTAGCGCTATTATCGCAAAGATTAAGAGATATCTCATAATCCCCTTAAAATCATAAGTGCTATGAGGTTTGGAGCCGAACCACTTTTCATGCAAGATGGCAAGCTTCCCGCTTTTTTCCAGCTCATTGATTATTTCATCCACTCTTTCTATGAGCTCGGCGTCCTTTGAGGCATAACAATAGTTTCTCTCAAAGATCTGGCTGGGAAGCATAACGAGATTTCTTAAAGAGTTATCACGAATGGTGTATAAACCCGTCATACGGTTTACGATTGCGACATCATAATCGCCCATATCTAAGAGCTTTAGAGCTATCTCTTGGGTGGGAACGGGATAGACCTCTCCCTCAAATCCTATCCTGAGTAAATATTCACCGGCAATGTCGTCCTGTTGCACCATCACGGCTTTATCAAGTATGTCTATGGCTCTGGTGATGCCGGAACCTTTGCGCACGAAAATAGCGCGCGATGTAGTGGTGTGCGGTCTCGAGAAATAGTAGTTTTTGGCACGTGAGGCAGAAAATGCCATGCCTTGAACGAGATCTGCTCTGCCGGAATCCAAAAGGTCGATAACATGAGGCCATTTTGCCAAATAAAACTTGGGCTCCATCCCGAGCTTGTCTGCTATAATGCGGCTTAACTCCACGTTATAACCGCTGGGCTTGCCGCTGGAATCGATGAACTCATAGGGGAGATAATCCGCATCCCCGGCTATATGTATAACAGTTTTTGGCTCCGGCTCCAAGGCTGAAAGAAAAATTGCAAAAACTATAAATAAACTGGTTAAAAACTGTCTTTTCATCGCTACCTCTTTTGTGTTTGGCTTATGAATAGGATTATCGTTCTGTTCACATACTACAGGTGAATAAATGTTTTGGTTAATATTTACCTAAAGCAAGTGTTGTCGCAGATCTATGCGAGATTTCACTCTTATATCATGCTAAAACATTCTATCTCTTCGTCAAGCACAATTGATGAGTCTATGCTGTTAAGTGAATGATAATATGCGCCTCAGTAAAGAGATTGAAAGGGCTTACTTGCCCTATTTCCGAGACTTACGCCTCTGTTTCCTCTGTTGATATTTTGCAACAGGCAGGATAAGTTCTTTTTGCCTTCGCGTTTCCCCGGGGCCGGGAACGTGTATTGGCTCGCCGGTTTCAAAATCCATGCCCGTGTAATACATGGCGGTGCTTATGCTCATGGGCGTGGGGGTAAATTCTTGCACCTGCTCCACATGTATCCTGTTTTCTCTAAGCCAGTCGCGTAAGTTCATCGCATCCTGCATGGTGCTGCCGGGATGTCCTACTATGAGGTAAGGGATTATTTGGCGTTTTAAGCCGCTTTTTTTCACTTCCTCAAAATACTGATCGGAAAACCTTTCAAATAGCTTGATTGAGGGCTTGCCCATGAGCTTGAGAACCCTATCTGAGCTGTGTTCCGGGGCGAGTTTGAGGCGTCCGCCGGTGTATTTCCTTGCAATAGCGGAGATGTAGCGCTTTTCGCCCAGAGCGAGATCGTGGCGTATGCCGCTGGCGATAAATACATGCTTGATCTTTGGGAGATCTGAGAGTCTATCTAAGAGTTTTAGCTGACGCTCGTGGTCTATTTCCAGATTTGGGCAGATCTTGGGATAGATGCAACTAAGGCGCGGGCAGGAGGCGGGAAAGCCGAGCTTGCACGTGCTTTGATACATGTTTGCGCTGGGACCGCCGAGATCGGTGATGGTGCCGCTCATCTTTTTTGCTTCTCTGATTATTCCTTCTTCGGAACGGGATTGGATGTTGCGGCCTTGATGTATGGCAATGGCGCAGAAATTGCACCCGCCGTAGCATCCGCGATGTGAGGTAATGCTTCCCTTTATCTGCTCCCAGGCGGGAAGAATCTGGTTTTTATAGACGGGATGCGGTGCGTTTTCAAAGGGCAGGCTATAAAGCTCATCCATCTGATTTTCGCTGAGTGCTTCTGCGGGAGGGTTGTGCTTCAGCATCCTGCCGCCGTTTAATTGATATAGCTCATGCGTGAGATAGTTCTTATAAAAGCTGCGGTTCATCTCGTGGAAAGTAGCTTTATCATGACACTTGTCCGCATCGGGAAGCCTCATATCACCAGCTTCTTTCACATATACCATGGTGGAGGGGATGTTCTTTATATCGGCTATGTCTTCGCCTGCGTCCATGCGTTTAGCCAGCTCTACCAGTGGCTTTTCTGCCATGCCGTAGATGAGTAGATCGGCCTTGCTATCCGCCAAGATGCTATTGCGAATCTTGTCTTGCCAAAAGTCGTAATGAGCGATGCGCCTCAGCGATGCCTCGATGCCGCCAATGATCACGGGAGTTCCCTTGAAAAGCCTGCGCAATAAATTTGTATATATCAGAACGGCGCGATCAGGACGCTTGCCGCTCTTGCCACCGGGCGTATAGGCGTCGTCAGAGCGGATTCTACGCTGTGCGGTGTAGTGATTGACCATGGAGTCCATATTGCCGGATGTAACGCCAAAAAAGAGGCGTGGGGTGCCTAAACGAAGAAAGTCTTTGTCGCTCTTCCAATCCGGCTGAGCGATGATGCCAACCTTAAAGCCTTCTTTTTCGAGCACGCGCGCCAAAAGAGCCGCACCGAAAGAGGGGTGATCGATATAAGCATCACCTGTGATGAGGATGATATCCGCTCTATCCCATCCGCGGACTTTGAGATCTTCTTGATTTATAGGAAAAAATGCCATATTTAGGACACATCGAGTAGGGTGATGCTGGGTAATTAGTCCAGCATCATCCCTCTCACAGAACCGTACGTACGGGTCTCGTATACGGCTCATGATAATCCTTGC